>JAFPBP010000293.1 GCA_017424085.1 Clostridia bacterium | reverse complement strand
GATTCCAGCGGATCCACGGCGGGATAGATGCCCTGAGACGCAATGGAGCGGGACAGAACCGTGGTGGCGTCCAGATGGGCAAAGGTGGTGGCGGGGGCGGGGTCGGTCAGATCGTCGGCGGGAACGTAGACCGCCTGGATGGAGGTGATGGACCCCTTCTTGGTGGAGGTGATGCGCTCCTGCAGGTCACCCATCTCGGTGGCAAGGGTGGGCTGGTATCCCACGGCGCTGGGCATACGTCCCAGAAGCGCGGAAACCTCACTGCCAGCCTGGGTGAAGCGGAAAATATTGTCGATGAACAGAAGCACGTCCTGATGCTCCTCGTCGCGGAAATACTCCGCCATGGTCAAGCCCGAAAGCGCCACGCGCATTCTTGCTCCCGGGGGCTCGTTCATCTGTCCGTAAACCAAAGTGGTATTGGAAAGGACCCCCGATTCCTTCATTTCATTGTAAAGATCGTTCCCCTCACGGGTGCGTTCGCCCACGCCCGTGAAGACCGAAAGACCGCCGTGCTGCTTGGCGATGTTGTTGATCAGCTCCATGATCAGAACGGTCTTCCCGACGCCTGCGCCGCCGAACAAGCCGATCTTACCGCCCTTGGAATAGGGGCAGATCAGGTCGATGACCTTAATACCCGTTTCCAGAACCTCCGTGGAGGTGGAAAGCTCGCTGTAGCCGGGGGCGGTGCGATGGATGTTCCACCGTTCGCAATCCGCCTCAAAGGGCATATTATCCACCGTTTCGCCCAGCACGTTGAAGATACGCCCCAGAGTTGCCCGACCCACGGGAACGCTGATGGTCTTGCCCGTGTCGGTGACGGGGGTGTTGCGCTGAAGCCCGTCGGTGGAGGACATGGCAATGCAACGCACCACGTTGTCACCGATGTGCTGTGCCACCTCGACCGTCAGGGTTTTTTCGCCGTTCTGCATGGTCAGAGCGTTGTGTATGGAGGGCAAAAACCCTTCTTCAAAGCACACGTCAACCACAGGCCCCATGACCTGCGAGACGGTTCCTTTTGCTGTTTGTGCCATAAATTTTCTCCGTTCTGGTAATTATACGCCGCTTCCTGCGACGATTTCCGTGATCTCCTGGGTAATTGCGCCCTGCCGCGCCCGATTGTATTCCAGACTGAGGCGGTCGATCATTTCCTGCGCGTTCTTACCCGCGCTGTCCATGGCGACGCGACGCGCCGCAACCTCGCAGGCAAAGCTTTCCTTCACGCAGGACACCAAAATGCCCGCCACGTAATCGGGGATCACTCCGTTGAGCACCGTCATTTCGTCGGGCTCAAAGATGGCGCTGACCGAAGCATCGGTGGATTTTGCCTCCAAGGGCAGGACCCATTTCACGTAGGCTTCCTGAGACATCATGGAATGATATTTCGAGCAGACCACGCCGAAGCGGTCGATCTCCCCTGCCACGAAGGCACGGCAGACCTCGTCGGCGATCCTCTTTGCCTGCGCGTAGGAAAAATCCTCCGCCAGCGCAAGCTCGCCCGAAAACCGATCGCACGCCCGCTTACCCACGGGGATGATCTGCGCCTCGGGATATTCCCGCAGAAGACGGAAAATATTGGCATTGTAGCCCCCCGCAAGTCCACGATCTCCCGCAACCACCACGAGACGGGTCCGATTACCCTCCCGCTTGGCAAGATAGGGACTGCGCTCGCATTCCTTGCATCCCATGAGATGCTCCACAGTCTGTGCGTAGGCGTCGCTGTATTCCTTGCCCTTATTCATGGCATCGGTGGCGCGACGGATCTTGGAGGATGCCACAAGCCCCATGGCTTTGGTCAGATGGAGGGTGGAATC
>JAFPBP010000032.1 GCA_017424085.1 Clostridia bacterium | reverse complement strand
GTTTTATTTGTGTTGTCTGCAAAATCCTCTATTGGACCATGGTTTTTGTTTTGGTTCTTTTGTTGATTTTGTTTATCGTCGCCCAGTCTCATATCATCCCTGCGGAGAAGGGTGATGCGGAGATTCCCGACGACGTGGATGCGGTCATCGTGCTTGGATGCTTGGTGTTCGGCTCTGAGCCGTCGAACATGCTTGCGCACCGTTTGGACGTTGCATACGAGTGGTTGAAGGCGCATCCCGATTGCGTTTCGGTTTTGAGCGGCGGGCAGGGGAGAGGCGAGGATGTTTCGGAAGGACAAGCCATGGCGACCTATCTGGAAAAGAAAGGCATTGACCCTTCCCGTCTTCTCATTGAGTCTCACGCCGCAAATACCGAGGACAACCTGAAAAATGCCGCGCAGGTTCTTCGGAAGGCTCGCCCAAATGCCCAAAAGGTTATCGTGGTTACGACCGATTTTCATCTCTATCGGGGCGTTTTGTTGGCGGAAAAGGAAGGCTTTGAGGCTTATGGAAGATCCTCCGATCTGACGGGCGGACCGATTATATGGCTCAACTACCATTGCCGTGAATTTGCCAGCCTCGTTTTTATGTACGGGCGGGAATTCTTCGGTGGATGATGAATGCTTTGCATGTATGAACGGGAAATTTTTGCATAAACTGTAGAAAAACCTTTCTGCGGTGAGATCATGAAAAAGAAACTGGAATTTCTCGTAACGGTTGCCTATTTCGGGACGATCGTGTTAATTGCGGTGCTGGCGTTTCGGTACCTGTTGCCCGTCGTGTTGCCCTTTTTGCTGGGGTTTGCGGTGGCTTCGGTCTTCAATCCACTGATCAGTGCACTGTCTCGCCTGCGCCGACGGTGGTTTGCCGCGGCATTCGTTATTATTCCCTTTTGGGGTGTGCTCCTGTTTCTCGTTTGCAAAGGTGCTTTTTTGATCTATGAGGAAGGGTTGCTCTGTTGGCATTGATCGGGGAAACCGATTTATCTGCCTTCGCAGAATCTCTTGACCTTCCGTTTTTGGGCGATTCGGTGGAACAATGGTTTTCTCAATCAGCCGATGCCGTCCTTCCCGCCTTGACCGAAGTGGTCAAGACGGCGTTGATGAAGCTGATCGATTTTTTGCTCAAGATCCCAAACGCATTTCTCTTTTGCTTCGCAACTGTGGTCTCGTCCCTTCTTCTGTCGGTCTCTTATCCGAAGATCGAGCCCTTTTTTCTGCGGCAGATGTCTGCACGTCTGCAAACCGAATATTATGACGTAAAAGCGTTTTTACAGGAGAAAATTCTAAAAATCTTTCGGGCGCTCGGAATTATGTTTTTGCTGGATTCCGTAATTTTGCTCGTCGGGCTTCTCATTCTGCGGATCCCCTATCCCTTGCTTCTCGCCGTTCTTTTGGCATTGCTGGATCTGCTTCCTTACGTGGGGACCTCCACTGTGTTGGTTCCGTGGGGATTGTTTCGCTGGCTTTTGTGTTCCGATCCTCACACAGGAATCGGATTGCTGATCCTTGCAGGGGTTATCGTTGTGGTTCGCGAGATCTCCGAGCCCCGTATCGTCGGTAAAAACATCGGCTTATCTGCTTTTGCGACCCTGTTCAGTATTTACGTCGGAGTGAAGCTCTGCGGCTTTTTCGGGTTGTTTTTGTTTCCTCTGCTGTTTCTCTTTCTCAAGGAGTGGAACGATTCGGGACGCCTGCCGCTTTGGCGCACTGCTTCCGACTGATTCATATGGAGGTATTTTATGTTTGTTCACGGCTCTTATCCCGAAATTCTCAACCCCTTCACCACCATCGGAAAGGAAATGCTTCTCCTTTCTGCGGGTAACTCCGAATCCTTTAACACCATGACCGCATCCTGGGGTACGATGGGTGTTCTTTGGAACAAAAACGTACTCTGTGCCGTCATTCGTCCTCAGCGCTATACTTACGAATTCTTTGAGCGGGAGCCTTATTTTACCGCAACCGTTCTGAAGGACGGCATGGCTGAGGCTTATCGCATTTGCGGAACCAAGTCGGGGCGGGATTGCGATAAGGTCGCACAAGCGAGGCTTACCCCTTATTTTGAAGGAAATGCAGTCACCTTCCGCGAAGCAAAGCTTGCCCTTGTTTGCCGCAAGATCTACGTGCAGGATCTGGATCCCGCAGGCTTTATCGATCCTGCCATCGATACGAGGAATTATCCCACAAAAGATTATCATCGCCTTTACTGCGGAGAGATCGTTGACGTTCTGCAAGCAAAATAATTTATCTGATTTCTTATATGCCGCACCGAATAGTGCGGCATTTTTTTGCCATAATAGAAAAAAAGGGGGCTTGCAAAATGAACCGACATCGGGTTGAACGGATCTTTCCTGCATTTACTGTGGATCATAAAGGGGAGCTGAAGGAGAATAGCCCCTTGTCTCCGATGCTTGAAGAAAACCGAGCGATGCTTGAACGTGTGTTTTCCGGGGACGGAACCTATATTTGCCGATCGTTTTCCTCTTCAAAGGGAAATTCCTTTTTTGCCGCGTACTTTGACGGGCTTGTGAATAATATCGTGGTCTATGAAAGCGTTCTTCGCCCTATCATGGAGCTTTCGCTGCCTCTCACACGCTTCGACGAATTGTCCGATCGGGTGGTTGTGAATACCGAAACGGCAATTTTGTCTACGGCTAAGGATTG
>JAFPBP010000292.1 GCA_017424085.1 Clostridia bacterium | reverse complement strand
CTTTACAACATCCAGTTCATCGTGGATAAGAACGATAACGTCTTCATCATCGAAGTTAACCCCCGCTCCTCCCGTACCGTCCCCTTCCTCTCCAAGGCAACCGGCTACTCTCTGGCAGACATCGCCACCGAGGTCATTCTGGGCAAGAGTCTGAAGGAGCAGGGATTCTTCCACATCTATCCTGAGGAGAAGAACCGCTGGTATGCGAAGGCTCCCGTCTTCTCCTTCAACAAGATCCGCGGGCTGGACGCCTACCTCTCCCCCGAAATGAAATCCACGGGCGAAGCCATCGGCTACGACGACAAGATGAACCGCGCTCTGTACAAAGCCCTGCAGGCTTCGGGCATGAAGCTGCAGAACTACGGCACGGTCTTTGCCACCATCGCCGACGGAGACAAGGAAGAGGCTCTGCCCCTCATCCGCAGATTCTACAATCTGGGCTTCAACATCGAAGCAACCGAGGGAACCGCAAAGTATCTGAAGGAGAACGGCATCCGCACCCATGCGCTGAAGAAGATCAGCGACGGCAGTGAGGAGATCCCCGATGCACTCCGCCAGGGACACCTTGCATACGTGATCAACACCAAGGATCCCGCCTCCGATCCCACCGATAACAATGACGGCGGACAGATCCGCAGACTTGCAACCGAGCATAACGTGACCCTCTTCACCGCCCTGGACACCGTAAAGGTCCTTCTGGACGTTCTGGAGGAAACCACTCTGTGCATCTCCACCATCGACGCTTAAGGAGACGACCATGATCCAAACCATCTTTACCGTCACGGAAAATATTCCGCTGACCAAAGACGTGATGAAAATGACGCTGACGGGGGATTGCTCCCACATCACCGTCCCCGGTCAGTTCGTCAATCTGAAAATCGAAGGACGATACCTGCGTCGCCCCATTTCGGTCTGCGACCGTCAGGGAAATACGCTGACCCTGATCTATAAGATCGTGGGCGGCGGCACGGAAGATATGAGCCGCATGGCTCCCGGCACCGAGATCGACATTCTCACGGGCTTGGGCAACGGCTACGATCTCTCCAAAAGCGGCGACCGCCCCCTGCTGGTGGGCGGCGGCGTGGGCGTGCCTCCCCTGTATCTGCTGGCGAAGGATCTTATCGCCCAAGGAAAGCAGGTCACCGTGATCCTCGGCTTCAACACCGCCTCCGAGGTCTTCTGGGAGGAGGAATTCAAAGCCATCGGCTGTGCCGTTCGGGTCACCACCGTGGACGGAACCAAGGGAATCAAGGGCTTTGTAACCGACGCTCTCGACGGCATCGACGCCACCTATTTCTTCACCTGCGGCCCCGAGCCCATGCTGAAGGCACTTTACAACAAAACCGAGATCTCGGGGCAGTTCAGCTTTGAAGAGCGCATGGGATGCGGCTTCGGAGCCTGCATGGGATGCTCCTGCAAGACCAAATACGGCAACAAGCGCATCTGCAAGGACGGCCCCGTGCTGGAAAAGGAGGAGATCATATGGTAAACCTCAAGGTAAACCTGTGCGGCATTGAGCTGGACAATCCCGTGATCCCCGCCAGCGGCACCTTCGGCTACGGATACGAATTTGCCGAGCTGTACGACATCAACGTTCTGGGAACCTTCTCCTTCAAGGGAACCACCCTGAACCCCCGCTTCGGAAACCCCACCCCCCGCATTGCGGAATGCCCCGAAGGCATGATCAACGCCGTGGGTCTGCAGAACCCCGGGGTGGAAAAGGTGATCTCCGAGGAGCTTCCCCGTCTGGCAACCTGCTTCCATAAGCCCGTCATGGCAAACGTCAGCGGCTTTTCCCTGGAGGAATACGCCGAGACCTGCGCACGGCTGGACGCCTGCGATCAGGTGGGCTGGCTGGAGGTCAACGTTTCCTGCCCCAACGTACACGGAGGCGGCATGTCCTTCGGCACCGACCCCAAGGCGGCGGCAGAGGTGACAGCGGCAGTCAAGAAAGTAACCAAGAAGCCTATCATTATTAAGCTTTCCCCCAACGTTACCGACATCGTCTCCATCGCCAAGGCGTGCGAGGCGGCGGGTGCGGACGGCATCAGCCTGATCAACACCCTTTTGGGGATGCGAATCGATCTGAAGACCAAAAAGCCCGTCATTGCCAACACCATGGGCGGATTTTCGGGTCCCGCCATCTTCCCCGTGGCGGTCCGCATGGTCTATCAGGTCTCCCACGCAGTCAAGATTCCCGTGGTTGGCATGGGTGGCGTCTCCACGGCAAACGACGTCATCGAGATGATGCTGGCAGGCGCCACTGCAGTTGAGGTGGGAGCCGCAAATCTGGTAGAGCCCTACGCATGTAAAAATATTATCGATAGTCTTCCCGCCGCCATGGAACGGTATGGAATTCAATCGTTGAGTGAAATTATCGGAGGAGTTAAATTATGGGAAAAGATGTAATCATCGCCTGCGACTTTGACAGCGCGGAAAAAACCTTTGCATTTCTGGATCAATTCACGGGCCGCAAGCCCTTCGTGAAGATCGGCATGGAGCTGTATTACGCAGAAGGTCCCTCCATCGTCCGCGAGATCAAAAAGCGCGGTCACAAAATTTTCCTGGACCTGAAGCTGCACGATATCCCAAACACCGTAAAGAAGTCTATGGCGGTTCTGTCCCGCCTGGACGTTGATATGACCAACCTGCACGCGGCAGGAACCATCCGCATGATGGAGGGCGCCATCGAGGGGCTGACCCGTCCCGACGGGACCCGTCCCCTTCTCATTGCCGTCACCCAGCTGACCTCCACCGATCAGGAAAGCATGGAAAAGGATCTTTGGATCGAAAAGCCCATTGCAGACGTGGTCATGCACTACGCCCACAACGCCAAGATCGCAGGACTGGACGGCGTGGTCTGCTCTCCTCTGGAGGCAGGCAAGGTTCACGATACCTGCGGTAAGGACTTCATCACCGTTACCCCCGGCGTCCGCTTTGCAGACGGAGACGTGGGTGACCAGAAGAGAGTCATGACTCCCGCCGAGGCGAAGAAGATCGGCTCCGACTACATCGTCGTGGGCAGACCCATCACCGCAGCCGCCGACCCCGTCGCTGCTTACGAGCGCTGCATTGCAGAATTTGTAGGGTGATTTTATGAAGAAAGTAGTATTGTTGGGAGATTCCATCCGTCTTTGGGGATACGGAACCCCGGTAGAAGAAGCCTTAAAAAATGAATTTGAGGTTTGGCAACCCACGGAAAACTGCCGTTTTGCCCAGTATACCCTCCGCGGGCTCTTCGATTGGAGAAAAGAAATCGAGGGCGCGGATATCATTCACTGGAACAACGGGCTTTGGGACATCTGCGAGCTGTTCGGAGACGGTCCCTTCACGCCGAAGGAGCAATTCGTCGAAGAAATGGTCCGTCTGGCAACGATCATGAAGCAACGGGCAAAGGTCGTTATCTTTGCAACCATGACCCCCGTGCGGAAAGAAAATATTTACAACAAGAACGAAGTTATTGCGGCATATAACGATGCCGTAGTCCCCCGTCTGCGTGAGCTGGGCGTTGAGATCAACGATCTCTATACTCCCATCAGCCAGGACATCGAGCGGTACATCAGCACCGATCTGATCCATCTGAGCGACGAAGGAGTCCGCCTTTGCACCGATATGGTGGAATCCGCCATCCGCAAGGCTGCCGACAGATTGACAGAGAAAAATGACCGCACGAACGCGCCTGCCACAGATGCGCAGGGAGCTCCGGTTTGATCCCGTTCATAACAAAAGGAGAGAATAAAATGGAAGCATACAAGAGAGAGTTTATTGAATTTCTGCAGGGTGCAGGCGTTCTGAAATTCGGCGATTTCACCGCAAAATCGGGCAGAAAGATCCCCTATTTCATCAACGCAGGCATGATCAAGACCGGCGACCAGATCACCAAAATGGGTGAATTCTACGCCAAAGCATATCTGGACAAGCTGGGCGAGAAGAAAGCCGTTCTCTACGGTCCCGCATACAAGGGCATTTCCCTTTCCGTTTCCGCCGCTGTGGCACTTTCCAAGAACGGTCTGAACGTCCCCTTCTTCTTCAACCGCAAGGAGGTCAAGGACCACGGTGAGGGCGGCGTGTTCGTCGGCTACGTACCCCAGGCCGGTGAGGAGATCGTTATCATCGAGGACGTCATCACCGCCGGCACTGCCATCCGTGAGTCCATGGAGATCCTGAAGCACCTGGAAATGATATAACTAGTAGTGTTGTGACAACTATAACAAGTGGTGCTG
>JAFPBP010000291.1 GCA_017424085.1 Clostridia bacterium | reverse complement strand
CGCTTTCCCTTCCGCAGGAGAACTGACCTTTGTTCAATTTGATAAAAAAGAGTACGACCCGAGGATCGTACTCTTTTTCGATTTATAGCCACAGAGAAATGACATCCATGATTCTGTCTGCGATCTGCTCCATCCCGAGGTCGCCCGGATGCGCTGCCACGCCCTTGTGCTCGAAGAGCCCAACCGCCTTCATTTCGTCCAACTCGCCCAGATCTCCCAGCTCCACCAGGGGAAGCCCGTGTTCTTCCGCGAATTGCCGCAGAGCGCCGTCTCCCGCATGCTTCCAGAAGCCTGTGGTGATCAGAACCTTTGCCTTGTTTCCGCGGTCAAGATAGTTGATCAGCCGTCCGAACGCCGCCTTGAAGGTTTTCCAATCCTCGTCGTGGATGGTTGCGTTTTCGATCAGACGCATGACGATAATGTCGGGACAAAACTTCGCCGCCGCCTCAAAGAGGGGGAGGGATTCGTCGTCGGTTTTGTATTTGCGCTCCCAATCCGCAACCTGACAAATGCAGAAGCAGGCGTCGGGACGGACCTTTTGCACCGATGCGATGACGCGATGCACGTAATCCTTTTCCTTTGCGGATGCCGCCATGCCCCAATCCCAATGCCATCCCAGATTTGACGCAACCCCGTGGCGGGTGATGGAGTTGCCTACGAACATGATTCGGATCCCCGTCTGCTCGGGCGCCTCGAAGGTGACGAATTGCGTGGGCTTCAGCTGATCCTTTGCAGGTACGGTGTTTTCATCGATTTTTGCCATGTTAAAAGTTCCTTTCTGAATCCCGATGGGGAATTCTGCAGGTTTATTATAGCATCTTTTTCTTGAAAATGCTATAATAAAAACGGAAAGTTTCAAAAAAGCCCAACTTCCGGAAAAAGAAAGGGTTTGAGATAACGAAGGGTTCCCTCGCCGCAATCTTCGGCTAACGCTACTTTGTCTACCAATTATAATATACGCGTAAAAAAGAACGTCGGGGTCTTTTGGGGATCCCGACGTCGTTTATTCGTTTGTGTCCGAAGTCTCGTTCTGTGATGTTTCGCTCTTTTTGCAGGGTTTCTCGGATGATCCGGAGTTTGCTTCGGCTTTGTTCAGCTCTGCGCGGAGCAGCCGATACGCCGTCGCCGTCAGAGGAACGCCCAGAAGCATACCCGTGATGCCCAGCAATCCGCCGCCCACCGTGATGGCTGCCAGCACCCAAAGGGCGGGCAGATCCAACGATGACCCTACCACGCGGGGATAGATGAGGTTTCCCTCGATCTGCTGGAGGATCAATAGGAACCCGAGGAAGACCAGCGCCTGAATGGGAGACTCGGTCAGGATCATGAAGGCACCCACCACCGCTCCGATGTATGCCCCCGCCACGGGAATCAGCGCCGTGAATGCTACGAGGGCGCTGATCATGGTCGCGTAGGGGAGGCGGAGGAGGAACATCCCCACCATGCAAAGGACTCCCAGAATGATGGCTTCGGTGCATTGCCCCACGATATAGCGATGGAAACAATCGTTGAGCACGTCCAGCGTGGTCTTGCCTCGCTCCCGCAGAGTGGGCTTTACGATGTGCCGCGCCAGCTTTTTTGCCTGGCGGCAAAGAGTTTCTTTGCTCAGCAGAAGGTAGATCGAAAAAACGATGGCGACGAAGGCGGTCACGACCCCCGAGACGACGGCGGTGACCGTGTTGATCACCACGTCCATCACGTTGCCCAGCCCCGACGTTAAGAACTCCAGCGCCCGATTGATCACGTCGTTCCAGTTCAGGCTCGCTAATGCTTTGTAGGTTTCCTCCGAAACCAAGCCTGTCCCCTTCAGCCAATCCACGCAACGCACGGCGGCGTCGGGAACCATGCTGGCAACCAATTTAATACAAGAGATCAGCTGAGGCAGGATCAGACCGATGATCAATGCGATGATGGCAAGAATGCTGAGAAAGGATAAGGTCAGACAAACGGGGCGGCGGGATTTCTGCACGAAGGGCTTCTTGGACTTCGGGAAATAATACCGCTCGTAAAAGGTCATGGGGATGTTTGCGATGTATGCGATGGCAAGCCCCGCCAGCAGCGGCATGGCGGCGGCGAAGATCCCCGTCAGCAGAGTCTCCGCAATGGGCCAATAACGGATGGCGAGAAACAGCAGAAATACGCTGACCCCTACGGTAAGACAGGCCTTTTTGTCAATCTTCACGGGTGTGATCCTCCTTGTGTGTGGATTTTCTTCTACTTATTTATGATACCCCATTTGCCCGGGTTTGTCAAGGGGTATTTTGTAAAAAATCTTCGGGAGTTTCGTTATATCGGCAAAAAAACGGATTATTTTTGCGATGATGCGGCTCGGCTTTGTGCATAATCACAATATGTACCCCGAAAAAATGCGGGGTTGATTGTGCGAGTTTAACAAAAAGTTTTTCGAAAAACAGCGAAAAACTTGAAAAAACCCCATAACCACAATGGTTACGGCGATTTTAAGCCATAAATAATTTTTTAAAAAAGGGGCTTGACAAATCGGGAATT
>JAFPBP010000290.1 GCA_017424085.1 Clostridia bacterium | reverse complement strand
GTGGTTAAGATCGACCCCAACTACGTTCCCGACGCCATCGAGCATAAGCAGGTTTACGGCATCACCTTCGAGCAGGGCAGAAACGCCGTTGCCATCGATGCAAAAATGCTGGAAAACGTGGTGACCGAGAAGAAGGATCTTCCCGAAACCGCAAAGCGCGACCTGGTCGTCGCTCTCATCACTCTGAAATATACCCAGTCCAACTCGGTCTGCTACGCCGTTGACGGTCAGGCGATCGGTGTGGGCGCCGGTCAGCAGTCCCGTATCCATTGCACCCGTCTTGCGGGCGGCAAGGCTGATACCTGGCACCTTCGTCAGGCGGATAAGGTTCTCAACCTGCCCTTCCGTGAGGAGCTGTCCCGTCCCGAGCGCGATAACGTCATCGACGGCTACATCAACAAGAACGAGGAAGACGTCTGCGCCGAGGGCGTATGGCAGAAGTATTTCACCGTCCGTCCCGAGCCCTTCACCGCAGAGGAGATGAAGGCATATCTCGCCACCATCCGCGGCGTTGCTCTGGGCTCCGACGCATTCTTCCCCTTCGACGATAACATTCAGCGCGCCTATGCCAGCGGTGCCGATTTCATTGCCGAGCCCGGCGGATCCATCCGTGACGAGATCGTCATCAACCGTTGCAACGAGCTTGGCATTGCGATGGCATTTACCGGTCTTCGCCTTTTCCATCACTGATAACCACAGACTCGGGAGGATCTCATATGAAAAAGTTCCTGGTATTGCTCCTTGTGGGCGTAATGCTTCTTTCCCTTGCATGTTGTACCGAAACTCCGTCCGATCCCACCTCGGACATTCCCTCTGACACCTCCACCGATTCGTCTCAGAACACCTCCTCCAATGAGGTTGAGGCAGATCCCGTTCCCAATCTGGTCATTGCCAACGATCAGCTGCAGGAGCGTGTTGTCATTTACGACCTTGATCAGTATCAGCCGGGCGATACGCTGGACGATCTTGAATACTGGTCCAAGAAGACCACCCATGCAGCCGGCGTTAAGTACCGTACGAATACGGTCTTCGGGGACGTGATCATCGTTGCGGGAACCCGTTCTCAGATCATCAAATATCCTTCGGGAGACGAGGTTTGGGGAACGGGGAACTCGGGGGATAATCCCCACTCCATTGAGATCCTTCCCTCGGGAAATATCGTCATCGCCAGCTCCACGGGCGGTACCGTCCGTCTGTTCCGCACGGCGGCCCTTTTGGAGGGTGGTAAATCCAAAGCAAACACCTATAAGGATTATAAGTTGAAGGGTGCTCATGGCGTTCTTTGGGATCCCGAATATGGGGTTCTTTGGGCTGTGGGTGACGATCAGCTGGTAGCCTATTCCATTTCGGGAAGCGGTGCTGACGAGGAACTTGTTCCTATGTCCGATATGGGATGCCGCGTTTCGGGTGGTCACGATCTTTCTGCTGATTACACAGATACCCGTTATCTCTATCTGACAGGTTCCGATGTGTACCGCTTTGATAAGGAGACAGATACCTTGACCACCACCTTCCCTCAAAGCTCCAAGTTGCAGGGGAAGTCGGTCAAGGG
>JAFPBP010000289.1 GCA_017424085.1 Clostridia bacterium | reverse complement strand
TGATGCCCACCATGGGGATCTCCTTGCTGACGGGAAGCCCCAGATCCTTTTGCAGATCCAGCTTGTTCTTCGCCTTCTGTGCGGGGGTCCGCGCCGAGAAGGGGTTGGTCAGCGCCTTGTCGGTCATGGGATCGTAGCGCACGGTGTCGATGCCGTTGAGAATGCCCCGGAGCTTGGACTGATTGCGGGCGAGAATGCCCTCCAGCCCGTGAGCGTAATAGGCGTAGAGAATTTCTTCCGCATAGGTGGGGGACACGGTGGAAACCTGATCCGCCGCCTCCACGGCACCCTTCATCAGGTTCAAGGCTCCGTTGAATTCCGCAATGGAGGCGGATTCGTCGGGAATGTTGAACAGATCTGCGTGACGGTCGAAATCGAACACGCCCTGATACTGGATGTTATGAATGGTAAATACGGTCTTGATCCCGCGGTATTCGGGAAGCGCCGCGTAACGGGTGCGGTAAAGGATGGGCACCAGCGCGGTATGCCAATCGTGGGCGTGAATCACGTCGGGATAAAAGTCCACCGTGGGGAGGATCTCCAGACATGCGGTGGAGAAGAAGGCGAAGCGCTCGCCGTCGTCGTAATCGCCGTAGAGGCGGCTTCCCCGCTTGAAGTAATATTCATTGTCCAGAAAATACCAGGTCACGCCGTCCCGCTTCAGCTCGTAGATGCCGCAGTACTGATTTCTCCAGCCCACCGCCACGGTAATGGCGCGCAGGAAGGTCATTTGCTGCCGCTGCTCGTCGGGGACCTTGCCGTAGAGGGGCAGGACCACGCGGATGTCGTTTTCTTCGATCTTTGCCAGAGTCTTGGGCAGGGCGCCGATCACGTCACCCAGACCGCCCGAGACCGCGAAGGGGAACGCCTCCGAGGCGGTAAACAGTATTTTTGCCATAATGTTCCTCTCTTTTTATGCCGATCAGACGCGGCTTCCTTTTTCGATCACGATGGGATAGGTGGGAGCACCCGACAGGGTACGCTCGGGGGCGATGCTGCTGTTCTTGTCGATGATCGCGCAGTCCACCGTCGCGCCCTCCGCCACGGAAACCCCCTGCATCAGCAGAGAATTGCGGACCACAGCACCCTTTGCCACGTAAACGCCGCGCCCCAGAATGGAGTTCTCCACGGTGCCCTCAATGCGGCAGCCGTTGGCGATCAGAGATCCCTTCACGTTTGCCTCAGCCGCGTAGCGGACGGGGGATTCGTCGTGAACCTTAGTGTAGATGGGACGGAGCTTGGGGAACAGCTCTGCACGAACGTCGGCGTTCAGCAGGGACATGCCTGCGTTGTAATAATCGTTGATGGAGCGGATCTGCGCCGCGTAGCCCTCGAATTCGTAGCCCACGATGCGCCAATCGTCGCAATGGGGAAGCAGAACGTCCCGTTCCAGGTGTGCCTTGCCCGTTGCCTGTGCGTCATCGATGATCCGCACCAGCAGATCCTTCTTCATGACCCAGATGCCCAGCGACTTGTTGCAGACGCCGTCCAGCGTGCGGGGATCCACGCG
>JAFPBP010000288.1 GCA_017424085.1 Clostridia bacterium | reverse complement strand
GGCAGAAACCCAAGAGCTGAGATATTATTATCAACGGTACGGCGCAGGAACGGGCGGACCCCTGACGGAAGAGGCGGCAAAAACCAAGGCGGAAGCCGTTTTGCGGGAAATCTACGGAACGGATTTTGAAAACGGATATCACTTCGACAGCCATAGCACCGGCTACGGACAACTGGAAAACGTCGTCACGTTCCGTCGGTCCTTGCACGGAGTTGATACCGTAGATGCCATGACGGTCATTTTCTGCGGAGGTCAGGTACTTGCCGTTGACGCCCGTGAAAAGGATTATTTTGGGGAAAACGCAACGAAGATTACCAAGGAAATGGTGGACCGCGCCATGGAGTCCATGCGGATCTACCTTGGATTGGAAACCATGAATCCCGATCTCTGCATGTTGAAAATCAATGCGGACGGCAGAGTTCTTCTCGAATGTCTCTACGATCAGGAATACTTTATTGAAGTAAAATAAAAAAGTGAGCGCAAAAATGGGGCTGACTGCAGTCAGCCCCATCGCAGATTGTCAAAAAAGTCAACCCCAAGGATTGCTCCTTGGGGTTCTTTTTGTCATATTAGTTTTCTGCGGCTCCGGATTTGAGGTACTTCAGGTAGGCGTTGATGAAGCCCTCCAGATCTCCGTCCATGACGGCGTTCACGTTGCCCATTTCGAAGTTGGTGCGGTGATCCTTGACCAGAGTGTAGGGCATGAAGACGTAGGAACGGATCTGAGAGCCCCAGCCGTTATCCATCTGAACGCCCTTGATATCCTCGATCTTTTCCAGATGCTCCCGCTCCTTGATCTCCAAAAGCTTGGATTTCAGCATTTTCATTGCCATTTCGCGGTTCTGCTTCTGAGAGCGCTCGGTCTGACAGCCCGTGACGATGCCCGTGGGGATGTGCTTGATGCGCACGGCGGAGTCGGTCTTATTAACGTGCTGACCGCCTGCGCCCGAGGCACGGTGGCATTCGATCTCCAGATCCTCTTCACGGATCTCGATGGACTTATCGTCCTCGATCTCGGGCATGACCTCCACCGATGCGAAGGAGGTCTGACGGCGCCCCGATGCGTCGAAGGGGGAGACGCGGACCAGGCGGTGCACGCCCGATTCGGATTTCATGTATCCGTAAGCGTTTTCGCCCTCCAGAAGAAGCACGGCGGATTTGATGCCCGCTTCGTCTCCGTCCAGCATATCCACGCACTTGACCTTAAAGCCGTTCTGCTCCCCGTAGCGGGAATACATACGGAACAGCATCAGCGCCCAGTCCTGAGCCTCGGTGCCGCCTGCGCCTGCGTGGAAGGTGAGAATGGCGTTGGACTTATCGTATTCCCCGTCCAGCAGGGTATCCATGGTCAGGTGCTCGATGGTCTTTTCCAGCTCCTCGGTCATGGAAACGATTTCCTGCTCGGTTTCCTCGTCGCATTCCTCCATGGCAAGCTCCACCAGAGTCTGTGCGTCCTCGTGCTTGTTCACCACTGCCTGATAGGCTTCCAGAATGGACTTCTGCCGCTTCTGCTCCACCAGAATCTTCTGGGAACGCTCCATGTCGTTCCAGAACTCGGGGTCCGAGGTGAGCTGCTCGTATTCCGCCAGCTTCTCGGTCACCTGCTTGATCCGCATGGCGCTGGCAAGCTCTTCGATCTGCTCACCGATGTCCACCAGCTTCAGCCTGTAATCATCTAATAAAATCATACTGTTATTCCCTTCGGGTAATGTATTTCTACCAATAAATTATATTTTACTTGCCGCAAAGAAAGCGACCTTTTCTCATTCTTTTCTTTATCATCCGAGAGGAACTCTTGAACGATGCAAAAAAGAATGTTGGCGCACAGACGGGAGGCTCCCATTAGTAAGGGGAGCTGGCACGGCGGTACGCCGTGACTGAGGGGATTGACCCGCGTTAAGTCACTTTTTAGTTAGTGTACGGCGGTCAATCCCACCCACCGCTTCGCGGTCCCCCCTCCCTTACTAAGGGCGGGCT
>JAFPBP010000287.1 GCA_017424085.1 Clostridia bacterium | reverse complement strand
CCGCAGGTGGGAGCGGTTACGATGCGGCATCCGCAGGCGTTTTGCTCACCCACCGCAAAGGCGTAGGCGGCAATAAGACGGTTTGCCTTGGTTTCCGCCGTCTCGTCAATGTGCTGAAGATTGAACAGATGACGGGCTCGTTTGTTCACCTTCAAGCCTCCGGGCAGGATCCCGTCGTCCTCCAGCCCTGCGGCAATGGAGCGGCGCATGGTGCTCCAGATGGTATGAAGATAATCCCGAAAGCCCTCGCCCTCGATCTGATAGGCGTATTCCCACAGGCGCAAGCCCTCTTTTTTGCAGTATGCGGCAATGTCGTTGAAGGTCTGCAGGGGGTAGATGCGGGCGCTCTCCGCCAGATCCTCTCCCTCAAAGCGGATGGCACCGCCACCCACGCTATAGACCCGACGGCGGGAGATCTGAACGTCGTTCTTCCACGCGATCAGATCCATGGTATTGGGATGCTCGGGGGTGGGCGTAACGGGGTCGAATTCGATCTTGCAGGGCAGGGGCGCCATGGTCTTGATGATGACCCGATCGGTGCCGTGCCCTTCCCCCGTCTTTGCCAGAGATCCGTAGAGAATTGCGGTGAAGCGATCGGCGTCGGGATGCTGCTCCTTGAAAAGAATGCACGCCTTCTCGGGCCCCATGGTATGGGAACTGGAGGGGCCGCTTCCGATCTTATAAAGCTCCCGCAGAGACGTCATGCCTGCGGGCTTTTTCGCTTCGTTCTCGTTTTCGTCGCCGTAAAACAATTCCTCCACCGTGCGCCCGAACCGCTCCGCCAGCCGAAGCGCCTGCTCTGCGGAGGGCTGAGCCGTGCCCTTTTCCCAGTTGGAAACGGTGCGGGCAGAGATCCCCAGCTCTTCAGCCAGACCCTTTGCGCTCAGCCCCTGCTCGGCACGCAGGGCTTTGAGAATGCGGGGAAAGCAAACCTGTTTCATATCCTTCTCCTCAGGCCTTGGTCAGTTCCAGCAGAACCGTGACCATTTTTTGCAGGGATTGTACGGGAATAAATTCGTGAATGCCGTGGAAGTTTGCGCCGCCCGTGGACAGATTGGGGCAGGGAAGCCCCTCGTAGGACAGGCGTGCCCCATCGGTGCCGCCGCGGATGGGCACGATCTTGGGCTCCACCCCTGCGGCGAGCATGGCTGCCTTTGCGTTTTCGATCAGATCCATGTGGGGAAGGATCTTTTCCTTCATGTTGTAATAGCTGTCGCGGATCTCAGCCTCGAAGGTCCCCTCGCCGTAGACCGTGTTCAGGTACGCCGCAAGGGCACGGACCGTTTCCTTGCGTTGCTCGAAGCGGGCACGGTCGTGGTCTCGGATGATGAAGTTGAGCACCGCTTCGCTTTCGTCCCCCTTCATATCGCAGAGGTGATAAAAGCCCTCGTAGCCCTCCGTGTGGGCGGGGGTCTCAGCGGCGGGGAGACGGGTGATGAATTCCGCTCCCATCAGAGAGGCGTTTTTCATCTTGTCCTTCGCCGAGCCGGGATGGATGTTTACGCCGTGCACGGTGATGCGCGCCGAGGCGGCGTTGAAGTTTTCGTATTCGATCTCTCCGATCTCGCCCCCGTCCACGGTATAGGCGACCTTGGCGGGGAAGGCGGAAAAGTCAAACTTGTTTGCGCCCCGTCCGATCTCCTCGTCGGGGGTGAAGCAGACTGCAACCGCACGGTGAGGTCGATTTGGATTTGCGGCCATTTCCGCGCAGGCGGCAACGATCTCCGCAACGCCCGCCTTATCGTCGGCGCCCAGAAGGGTGGTTCCGTCGGTGACCACCAGGTCCTGCCCCACGTAATTCTCCAGATCGGGGAACGCCGAGGCAGACAGCACCGCTGCCCCCAGATTCAGATCCTTGCCCTCGTAGCGCAGGACCTGCGGCTTGATGTCCGTGCCGCTGACGGCGGGGGAGGTGTCCATATGGGCGATGAGCCCCAGGGCGGGAAGATCCTCGCAGCCCTTGGTGGCGGGCAGGGTCCCATAGACGTAGCCATATTGATCCATGTGGGCGTCTTCGCACCCCGCATTCTTCAGCTCCTCCACCAGATATGCCCCCAGAATCGTCTGCTTTTGGGTGGAGGGAATGGTTTGGGATTCCTCGTCGGAGGTGGTATCAAAGGAAACGTATTTCAAAAAGCGATCCAGAACGGTCATGGTGTTACCTCTCAGAGTTGTTTCAAAATTTCGCAGAGATAGTCGTAGGTGCGCGCCGTGGACGAGATCGAAAGCCGCTCTCTGGGCGTATGGATATCCCGCATATCGGGTCCGAAGGAGACGGCGTCAAGGCCTTGGATCTTATCGCAGAAAAATCCGCATTCCAGCCCCGCGTGGATCGCCTCCACCACGGGAGATTTTCCGTATTTCTCCTCGTAGACCCGCACCATGGTGTCTCTCAGACGGGAATCTTCCTTGTATTCCCAGGCGGGATAGAAGCCGTGGGAGGTGCAAACCCCACCGAATGCCGCGGCGGTTTCCTCCAGCTTCTTTGCCAGCTTCATTTTCTCCTCGTTGACCGAGGTTCGCAGGGCAAAGGTCGCCTTCAGCTCGTTGCCCTCGCAGGTCAACTGCCCCAGATTCAGAGACGTTTCCACCAGTCCGTCGATATGCTTGCTCATGGCTTGCACCCCGTTGGGTACGGTCGCCAGAAATTCTCCGATGCGGCGGGTGGACTCTCCGTCGAAGCAGGTGGATGCCGTGGATTCGGCGGTGACAATGGCGGTCAGCCCTGCGTTTGCCTCGTCCCGATGGGTCGAAACGAAGGCTTCTGCAAGGTTGGTCAGATCCTCCTGCGATGCGATCACGCATTCGGCACGGGCAGGGATGGCGTTATCCTTCGTGCCGCCGAAGATCGTCACCACGCGGCAGGCTTCGGGCAGAGTTCGGAGGAATTTGCCCATCAATACGTCGGCGTTGTGCCGTCCGCGGTTGATCTCAACGCCCGAATGTCCTCCCTGAAGCCCTGCGAAAACCACCCGATAGCAGGGGGCGGCGTTGTCTTCTGCGGTCAGCGGCAGGCGAATTTCGGTGCGCGCTCCTCCCGCACAGCTGACGGTGAGGATCCCCTCGCATTCCGAGTCGGCGTTGAGCAGGATCTTGCCCTCCAGCACCGAGGCGTCCAGCGCCTCCGCTCCGTACATGCCCGTCTCCTCGTCGGTGGTGAAGACCACCTCCAGCGGGGGATGGGGAAGGGTATCGTCTTCTAAGATCGCCAGCGCCATGGCAACGGCGATTCCGTCGTCGCCGCCCAGAGTCGTCCCCTTGGCGCCGATCCAATCGCCCTCCAAAAACAGGTCCAGCCCGTCGGCGGTAAAGTCGATGGGACAGTCCGCATCCTTTTCGCAGACCATGTCAAGGTGCCCCTGCAGGATCACGGGCTCGTGTGCCTCGTATCCCTCAGAGGCGGGCTTTTTGATGATCACGTTGTTCAATTCGTCCCGCTTGACCCAAAGACCGAGATCCTTTGCGACGGCTTGGCAATATTTGCTGATCTCGCCGCAGTTCCCCGATCCGTGGGGAATGGCGCAAAGACGTTCAAAGTAAAAAAAGACCCGTTGGGGGACACAGTTTCCGAGAATGCTCATGGAAAACCTCCGAATTCGATCGTTCTATACCTCTATTATATCACATATTTTCTCAAATTTCAATAGAAAAGTATAAAAAACTTCCCTCGGAAGGTAGGATGAGAGAGATGAGACCTGTTCCGAGGGAAGATATTGCCTGCTTTTGTCGTTCGTCCGAGAAAAGCAGAGGAGTAGGTTGAGTTATTCGCCCAGCTCGGGAGCTAAAAATGCATGGAAGGCGTCGATGTATTTCTGAGCCTTTTCCCAATCAGAGGCTTCGGCGAAGATTCTCAGAATGGGCTCGGTGCCCGAGAAGCGGCAGATGATGAAGGAATCGTCTTCGAAGTAGACCTTGCAGCCGTCCTCGTAGTTGACGCGGGTGACGGGCACGCCGAAGTCGGGCAGCTCCTTGCGGACCATGATCTTGTCGTCAATGGCGGCACGGGCGGCGGGAGGATAGTGCAGGTTGCTTTCCACCATTTCGAAGGTGCCGTATTTTGCATACAGCTCGTCGATCATTTCGCCGGGAGCCTTGCCGGTGCGGCAGATCATTTCCAGGAAGAGCGATGCGGCGTAGATGGAGTCCTTGCCGTGAATGTGTCCGCGAACGGTCAGACCGCCCGAGGATTCGCCGCCCAGAATGGCGTCAACCTCATCGATCTTCGCAGAGATCCACTTGAAGCCCACGGGAACCTCGTAGCAGGTCTCGCCCAGATCGGCGGCAACACGGTCCAGCATGTGGGTGGTGGCAAGGTTGCGGACCACGGGGCCCTTCCAGCCCTTGTATTCGTGCAGGTAGTAGTAGAGCAGAACCAGAATTTCGTTGGCGCTGATGTATCTGCCGTCGCGGTCGATGATGCCCAGACGGTCACCGTCGCCGTCGATACCGATGCCCAGATCGTAGCCTTCCTTCACCACGGAACGGCTCAGATCCACCAGAGTGCTCTCAGTGGGAGCGGGCATCATGCCGCCGAAGTAGGCGTCACGGTCCCCGTGAACGGCGTCGGGGGTGCAGCGGGCGGTATAGAAAATGGTCAGAAGGGGATAGGTGGAGGATCCGTGCATGGAGTCGAAGAGAATGCGGGGACCGCGCTCACGGATGGCGTCCACGTCCAGAACCGACAGAATGTCGTCAATGAACTGATTGAAGGGGTTCTTGAAGTCGATGACCAGCCCCTGCTCCTTTGCGGCACGGAAATCCATCTGCTTGACGGTGCAGGTGTTGATGATCTTTTCCAGTTCGTCGGTCACCTCAAGAGCGGCGTCTCTGCCCTCTTCGGTGATGATCTTGATGCCGTTGTATTCGGAGGGGTTGTGGCTTGCGGTCACTTCAACACCGAAGTCCAGCTCTTGCTTGAGAACGGTGTGCATGACCAGGGGGGTGGGGGCGGAGCGGGCTATGTACAAAACCTTCAGCCCGTTGGCAGCCAGCGTTTCGCTGATCCAGATCGCTGCCTTGTCCGACAAGAAGCGACGGTCGTGCCCGACCACGATGGGCTTTTCTGTTTTTCCTTCTCTGATTGCATACTGCGCAAGGCCCTGAGCGACGAGACGGATGTTTTCTTCCGTGAAATCGCGGGCAATTTCGGCTCTCCAGCCGCCGGTTCCAAAACGAATCATGTGAGTACCCCTTTCGGTGGAATGTTATTTTACCCTTACATTATAACGCATTTCGAGAAAAATTGCAAGAGGGGGAAGAGATACGGATATGGATTTTTCGATTTTATTTATGAATTTTTTATGGCGTTTCTTTGCGCCCGCCGTTCTTTTTTCTTCCGCAGCTTTTCCAGCCGTTCCTTTTCCGCTCTGCGCGCTTCCTTTTTCAGATAGGCGCGGTAGAGATCGGGGCGGCGCTCCTTTGTGATCTGCAGCGATTGCTCCTTGCGCCACGCTTCGATCTTTGCGTGATGCCCCGACAGAAGGATCTCGGGCACCCGAACCCCCTCGAAGACCTCGGGGCGGGAATAATGGGGATGCTCCAGAAGACCGCTGTAGATGCTTTCGTCCTTATAGCAGACGGGGTCGCTGAGAACGCCCTCGATCATGCGGGCAACGGCGTCCACCACGATCATGGCGGGAAGCTCTCCTCCCGTCAGCACGTAATCCCCCACCGTCAGTTCCTCGTCCACGATGGAATCCAGAATGCGCTGATCCACGCCCTCGTAGTGTCCGCAGAGAATGACGATGTTTTCGTGCTTCAAAAGCTTTTTGGCGCGGGATTGGGTGAATCGCTTGCCCTTGGGGGTCATGTAGATCACATGGGGCTTTTTGTCTCCCAGTTCGCCGCACACGTGGTCGAAGCAGTTTCGGATGGGAGCCGCCTGCATGACCATGCCCATGCCGCCGCCGTAGGGAGCGTCGTCCACCCGCTTCTGCTTGTCCTCGGTGTAATCGCGGATGTTGTGGCAATGGACCTCGAAAATTCCGTTTTTGATGGCACGCCCCAGAATGGACGTATGCAGAAAATCGGACACCTCCCGATCGAACAGGGTCATAATGTCGAATCTCATCAGTCAAACAGTCCTTCCATCACGTGAATTCGCATCTGCTTTTTCGCAAGGTCGGTGGAGCGCACGCATTCCTTGATGGCGGGCACGTAATTCTTCTTCCCGTCCAGCGTGATCTCGTACACGTCGTTGGAGCCGGTGGAGAAGACGTCGGTAATGACGCCAAGCTCCCGATCGGTCTCGTCCTCCACCACCGTCAGTCCCATCAGGTCTGCGATGAAATAGGTGCCCTCGGGGAGATGAAAATCCGCCCGATCGGCAAAAATAATTTTATTCTTTAACCCCTCCGCTGCGGTCATATCGTTGACCCCGTCCAGCTTGAGCAGGACGTTCTGCCCCTGAAAGCGGGCGGAGCGCACGGGATAGGGAGCGTTGTCGATGTAAAGAGTTTTGAAGGTGGTAAATACGGCGGGATCGTCGGTCCAGGGGGTGACCTTCAGCTCTCCCCGAACGCCGTGGGTGTTCACGATCTTTCCCGTTTCGATGAGATTCATGTAAGATTCTCCTTTGCACGTAATAAAAAAAGGTGGGCGGCAAATGTTTCGTTGCATCTGCCGCCCCATGGGTGTCACATAATATACACGCGAACCTTCTTGTCTTCCTTGAGGGCTGCGGTTTTCACAATGGCACGGATGGCCTTTGCCACCTTGCCCTGCTTTCCGATGACGTAACCCTTGTCTTCTTCGGCGACGGTCAGATTATAGGTGGTAACACCGTCCTGCTCTTCTCCTTCGGAGACGACGACGGCATCGGGATTCTTGACCAGCGCTTTGACAATGTAGAGGATCAAATCTTCCATACTTGCTTCTAACCTCGCGATCACAGAATACCGTTCTTCTTGAAGATAACCTTGACCGTTTCGGTGGGCTGTGCGCCGTTCTTCAGCCAGGTAGCAGCCTTGTCTGCGTCGATGGTGACGACGGTGGGTTCTGCCATGGGATTGTAGGTGCCGATTTCATCGATGAATCTGCCGTCGCGGGGATAGCGGGCGTCGGCAACGACGATACGGTAGAAGGGATTCTTCTTCGCACCCATTCTTCTCAATCTGATCTTAACCATTGAAAATCACTCCTTTCAAGAGATAAATGAATTCGTTTTATCGGATCCGCAGTATCTGCGTGGATCTTGCTTTATTTGCGTTTCTTTTTCCGACGGGCGGGATTCTTTACGCCGCCGCCGTACTTCTTCATCATGGTCTTCATCTGGGAGAAGCTGTTCAGCAGACGGTTCACGTCCTCCACCTTCATGCCCGACCCTGCGGCGATGCGGCGCTTGCGGGAGGGATTGATGATGTCGGGCCGTTCCCGCTCCTGCGGGGTCATGGACAGGATCAGCGCCTCGGTGCGGGCGATCTGCCGTTCGTCCACGTGCAGGTCTGCGTTCTTGGGAACCTTCATTCCGGGGATCATCTTCACCACGTCGTCCAACGGACCCATGCTCTTCATCTGATCCAGGGAATCCAGAAAGTCGTTCATATCGAAGGAGTTCTGACGGAACTTTTCCTCCAGCTCGGCGGCTTTCTTTTCATCGAACGCCTTTTCCGCCTTTTCGATGAGGGTCAGAACGTCGCCCATGCCCAGAATGCGGGATGCCATACGGTCGGGATGGAAGGGCTCCAGATCTCCGATCTTTTCTCCCGTGCCCATGAATTTGATGGGCTTTCCGGTCACGTACTTGACCGAGAGAGCGGCGCCTCCGCGGGTGTCACCGTCGGTCTTGGTGAGGATGGTGCCGTCGATGGAAAGCCGCTCGTCGAAGGACTTTGCCACGTTGACTGCATCCTGACCGGTCATAGCGTCGATGGTCAGCAGGATCTCGTTGGGCTCCACCGTTGCCTTGATGTCCTCCAGCTCCTGCATCAGCGCGTCGTCAATATGCAGACGGCCTGCCGTATCCAGGAAGACCATGTCGTTGCCGTGCTCCTTTGCGTGGGCAAGGGCGGCTTTGGCAATGTCGGGAGGACGGGTGCCCTCGGGCATGGTGAAGACGGGGATGCCCGCCTTTTCGCCCATGACCTGCAGCTGCAGGATGGCGGCGGGACGGTAGATATCGCAGGCGACCAATAGGGGACGCTTGCCCATATTCTTGAAGAATAACGCTAATTTAGCACAATGGGTGGTTTTACCCGCACCCTGAAGGCCGCAGAGCATGACTACCGTGGGGCCCTTGTTTGCGAAGCGGATGCGGTCGTTCTTCTCTCCCATGAGAAGGGTCAGCTCTTCGTTGACGATCTTGATGACCTGCTGGGCGGGCTGGAGGCTTTCCATGACCTCGGTGCCCACGGCGCGCTCGCTGACCTTTGCGGTGAAGTCCTTTGCCACCGCGTAGTTGACGTCTGCCGCAAGGAGCGCCAGCCGAACCTCACGCATGACGGATTTGATATCGCTCTCGGTCAGCTTTCCGCGGTTCTTCAGCTTGCGGAATACGTTTCCGAGTTTTTCGGAAAGACCCTCGAATGCCATGTTCGGTGCTCCTTTCGGGTTGATGGGATCAATCTTCGTTCAATGCCTGTTCAATGCAGCGCCGCACCCGATCCTTCGCCTCGCCCGAGGGAAGATCTTCGGTTGCCTCCAATGCATCGGAGAGCAATTTTTTGCGGGCACGGTAGCGCCGCGCCACGCCCAGCTGCTCCTCCAAGCGGAACAGGGTCGCTTCTGCCTTTTTCAGTCCGTCCCGTACGCCCTGGCGGGTGATCTCCGTCATGTCGGCGATCTCTGCCAAGGACAGATCGTCCTGAAAATACCATTCCGCCATCTGCCGTTGCCGTTCGGTGAGAAGGCTTCCGTAAAAGTCCAGAAGCAGGGCAATCTCGGCGCGGGTCTGACCCGAGGCGGGGTTCAAGGTCTTTTCGTTCATTGCTTCGACCTCTCTGTAAAGTTAAACTGCTTTACACATGCCCGTATATTATACCACAATTCCGCAGAAAGTCAAGGGAGTTTGCAAAAAATTCAAAAATATTTCTTCCCCTCCAAAAAATGGATGAAAAACACGGGGTAAAAGCGCATATTATAATAAGGAAATCAACGGGAGGTTTTCGGGATGGGAAAGCGATCGGTTGCGGGCGGCGTATTTGTTGCGGCGGTTCTGGCTTTGGTATTTTGGGCGTTTGTGACGGGGGCGTTGGGGGATTTTATGCGAAATCCCGCTCCTTATTTCGGAGTTGCGGGAGAAGAACGCACCGATGACGTTCTCTTTGAGGAGCCGGAGGATTTTTCCTCCGATTCCGTTGCCGATACCTTTGATCCCGTTACCGATCCGCAGACGTCCTCTTCGGATGAGGAAACCGATTCCTCATCGGATACGCAGACCGTCCGAACCTTTGAATTTATTCTGACTCCGGAATACTTCAACGTGCTTCTGGAAAAGTATTCTTACGGTCTTCCTCTTCGGAATCCTGCCGCATCCTTTGCCTCGGGGCAAATGATCCTGACCGGAGAGATCGAGGTTGCGCCCTTTTGCGAGATGATGTCCGTGCCTCCTGCCTTCACGATCTTTTTGCCTCGGGTGATGGCGTGTCGGCTGGAATGTGTCCCCGAGGTTTCGGAGGGTGGCGTGCGGGTTCGGGTCCTGTCCGCCTCTGCCGGGAGCGATCTTCTAGCTCCCTATCTGAGCCGTCCCGAGATCCTGAGCGAGGTGGAGCGGTTTCTCAACCGACAGCTGACCGAATACCTGCCCGATACCTACGTGATGCGGTCGATCAAGGTCAGCGAGGGCGGATTACACGTCCGATATGAGATCCTCGGTTGATATGTAACAAAAAAATCACAAATAAAAATCGAAAAAACTCTTGCAAGTCCGCTGAAAATATGGTATAATAGACGCACCTTGTACCAAGGTGCTTTTTTTTGTTGCCCGAAAATCGGGTACGGAGTGCCTGTTTCTTCTTGTACAAGGGAGGCAATCAAGAGTATGTACACTCAAATTATCAAGGAGGTGCCGAAAAATGGGAAAAGATAGGGTTGTTTTGGCATGCACTGAGTGCAAGCAGAGAAATTACAATACGACCAAAAACAAGAAGAACGATCCCGACAGACTGGAAATGAACAAATACTGCAGATTCTGCCGGAAACACACGTTACACAGAGAAACGAAGTAAGGAGAAACGCTATGGCTGAAAAGAACACTGCGGCTGAGGCAAAGGTCGAGAAGAACGGCAAAAAGCCCGCGGCGAAAAAACCCGGCGTTTTCAAACGAATTGCTACGTTCGTTAAGGGTATGATCAGCGAGCTTCGCAAGGTCACTTGGCCTTCGTTCCGTCAGGTCGTCAACAACACTCTGGTCGTTCTGGTCGTAATCATTGCTTCCGGTGCGTTCATTGGTCTGGTTGACCTGTTGTTCAAGTCCCTGATGGGCCTGTTGGTTTGATTCCCGCACGTTTATAATCCGGAGGTAATTATGGCTGAAACGAACAACGTCGCGAAGTGGTATGTGCTTCATACCTATTCCGGATATGAAAACAAAGTAGCAAACAGCATTCAGACGATCGTTGAGCTTCGCTCCCTGCAGGATCTGATCTGCGAGGTGCGGATTCCCATGGAAACCGTAACCGAGATCAAGAATGGGGAAGAGGTTCAGGTGGAACGGAAATTGTTCCCCGGATACGTTCTGATCAATATGGTGGTCAACGATGATACCTGGATCCTCATCCGAGGCATCCGCGGTGTGACCGGCTTTGTGGGCCCCGAAGGCGAGCCTACGCCCCTGACCGAGGAGGAAATGATCTCCATGGGCATTGCCCGTCAGGAGGTTGCTCTTCCCTTTACGCAGGGCGACAACGTCAAAATCATCGATGGTGCATTCAAGGACTTCATCGGTACGGTGGAAGCCGTGGATATGGCTGCGGGCAAGGTCCGCGTCATTGCGTCCATGTTCGGCAGAGAAACCCCCGTGGAGCTTGATCTTGCACAAGTCCAGATCATAGAATATTAATGGAGGCATAGTAAGATGGCTCAGAAGATTATCGGTTATATTAAACTTCAGATTCCTGCCGGAAAGGCAACTCCCGCTCCCCCTGTCGGTCCCGCCCTGGGTCAGAGCGGCGTGAACATCATGGCGTTCACCAAAGAATTCAACGAGCGTACCAAGGATCAGATGGGTATGATCATTCCCGTCGTCATCACCGTGTATGCGGATCGCTCTTTCTCGTTCATCACCAAGACTCCTCCGGCTGCCGTTCTGATCAAGAAGGCTTGCGGAATTGAAACTGCTTCCGGCGTCCCCAACAAGACCAAGGTTGCAACCATCACCAAAGATCAGATCCGTCAGATCGCGGAAACCAAGATGCCCGACCTGAACGCGAACAGCATCGAAGCCGCAATGAGCATGATCGCCGGCACGGCCCGCAGCATGGGCGTCACCGTTGCTGACTGACCCTGCCGTATTTGTGGGAGGATTTATCCAATATAACCACTTTGGAGGAATTAAGTAACAATGAAAAAAGGTAAGAAATATATTGAGAGCGCAAAGCTCATTGACAAAACCAAACTCTACGACACCGAAGAAGCCCTGAAGCTGGTCGTTGATACTTCCAAGGCGAAGTTCGACGAAACCGTGGAAATCCACGTCCGTCTGGGCGTTGACTCCCGTCACGCCGATCAGCAGGTCCGCGGTGCCATCGTTCTTCCCCACGGTACCGGTAAGTCGGTCCGCGTTCTGGCTTTCGCCAAGGGCGACAAGGTGAAGGAAGCTCAGGAAGCCGGCGCTGAATTCGTTGGCGGCGAAGAGCTGGTTGCCAAGATCCAGCGTGAAAACTGGTTCGATTTCGACGTGGTCGTTGCCTGCCCCGACATGATGGGTCTGGTCGGCCGCCTCGGTAAGGTCCTGGGTCCCAAGGGCTTGATGCCCAACCCCAAGGCTGGTACCGTTTCCATGAACATCGGTCAGGCTGTTAAGGAAATCAAAGCCGGTAAGATCGAGTACCGTCTTGATAAGACCAACATCATCCACTGCCCCATCGGTAAGGTTTCCTTCGGTCCCGAGAAGCTGACCGAGAACTTCAATACCCTCATGGCTGCTATCGTTAAGGCGAAGCCCGCCGCTGCAAAGGGTCAGTACCTGAAGAGCGTCGTCGTTGCCTCCACCATGGGCCCCGGCGTTAAGGTCAACAACGGTAAGTTGATGTAATCAAAACGAATTTTTCGTTCAAAAGGCTGTCGAGTGATCGACAGCCTTTTTTGTGCTTGACTTTTCTTTCGGAATGTGCTACAATAAGAAAAAAGACGTTTTGAGGTGCTGCTATGAAATTCATCGCACGGGGAGCGTTATCGTTGCTCCTCCTGTCCCTGCTTTTTGCCTTCGTTGCCTGCACGCCTGCCTCCGATGCCCCTTCCGACGGGACTCCGGATCTGCCGCCCGAGGGGTCTGTGATGTTTTCCGACCTTTCGAATTATACCATCGTCCGCGCCGACGGGCTTGGATTGTCTGCGAAAAATCAAGTATTCCAGCTGAAAAAGCATTTTTATGAATATTCGGGCACCGATCCTCAATCGCTGATCTGCACCGATGCGGAGGTCGGAGCCTTCGAGATCTTGGTGGGTGCCACCGATCGTCCCGAATCGAAGGAATTTTTGGATGCTCTGCGCTATCGGGATTACGGATACGCGCTGATCAACGGCAAATTCGTCATCGGCGCCCATTCCGAGGAGAATTTGGAGTTGGCAATTCAGAAATTCCGTGACGAGGTTCTGGTGCCTCCCGCCGAGGACGGCGTTTTGATGACCCCCAACTCCGTGACGGTGAAGGGAACCTACGCCTCCGACGATATGTCCGTTTTGGGACTTCCCTGCAAGGGCTTGACTGTAGTTTATCCCGATCGGTCTCCTCAGAAGGATCTGGCGGAGCGGCTGGCGCAGGTGCTCAGCGAGCAATCGGGCTATTTCGTTTCGGTCACCTCCGCCCAAGCCCTTCCCGAATCGGGAAATCTGCTCCTGCTGGGCGTTGCCGCACGGGGCTTGACCATTCCCGAGGGACTTGGAAATGAAGACGGATTTTTTGCAAAATCCTCCGATGCGGTTCTGTTCTGTGGCGGAGGCACGGGCTTTGCCTTGGGGTGCCGCACCTTGTTATCCCAAGCCGTCGCCTGCAATTCCGCTTCCATCCCCCTGCCTGCCGAAGGGGTGGTGAAGATGGGAAGCGATCTTGTCCGCATCATGAGCTTCAACGTGCTCGTGTCCCAGCGCACCGATCAGCGTATCGTCTCGGTGAAGGATGCGATCAGTCAGACCATGCCCGATTCACTGGGCTTGCAGGAGGCGTCCTCCGCATGGATGAAGGATCTCTCCGCCGCCTTCCCCGAATACGCCGTCGTGGGCGTGGGACGGGGCGGGTCTGCCACCTCGGGGGATACCGAAGGCACCTATATGCTCTATCTGAAGGATAAATATACCCTGCTGGAATCGGGCACCCGTTGGCTTTCCGATACCCCCGACGTGCCCTCCGCCTTCCCCGAATCCAAATATAACCGCACCTATACCTATCTGATGCTTCAGCGCAAGAGCGACGGGAAGATCTTCGTTCACGTGAATACCCATCTGGATCACACCTCCGCCACGGCGCGGGACAAGCAGGTTGCCGTGCTCATTGCCGAGCTGGAGCGGTTTTCCCAATATCCCGTGCTTGTAACGGGAGACTTCAACTGCAACAAGACCAGCGCCGTTTGGAAGTCTATGCAGGATCACGGCTACGTGGATTCGTCCCTCGTTGCCGACACCGCCGAAACGGGAATCACCTTCCATAACTACGGCTCCTCCTCGTCGATCATCGACTTCTGCTTCGTCACCGACGATCGCCTGCAGGTCAGCTATTACAAGGTTATTACCGAAGCCTTCAACGGCATGCGCCCCTCGGACCACAACCCCCTGTTCGTGGACGTCATGCTCCCGTAAGATCGAAAAAGATACAAAAAAGAGCAAGAGAATCAAGATCTCTTGCTCTCAGTTTTTCGATAAACCTTAAAAAGTATCTTCTTGTCCCGTACAATCCCTCAGTCACGGCATCCGCCGTGCCAGCTCCCTTTACACAAGGGAGCCTTGCTTCTGTGCACGAACATTCTATTGTGTCACGATCCGAGAGTTACTTTTGAATCGCGAAAAAAACATTGAGAATTGCACAAAAATTAAGCCTCCCTTGTGTAAAGGGAGGGGGACCGCGAAGCGGTGGAAGGATTGTTTCGGTTCAAATGATACTTGTTGTTCGTAAGATCATTTGAGTTTGCAAAAGCCAATTTGGACTTTTTCGACAGTGTGAGAGCAAGAGAATCAAGATCTCTTGCTCTTCGCTTTTTTTGTGGTTTATTCCGCACGGAAGGGGGTAAGCTCGCTGATGCTGGCGGTGGCGTTTGCATAGGGAGGACGGTCGCAGGCTTTTCCGATGGTGGAAAGCACACGGAATTTCACGTAGCGGGCGGTGGCTTCGGGGAAGGTGAGGATCTCCTCGCCGCCGAAGATCCGCAGAACGCCGTGGGCAACGGGGGTGAAGGTTTCTCCGTCGTCGCTGAGGGAGATCTCGTATTCATGGGCGAAGCGGGCGAAGGTCTCTGCGTCGTTTGCGCCGGTTTTTTGGAAATATTCCATGAGATAACGGGCTGGATAGTGCCCCAAAGCACAGATCGTTTGGGGCTTTTTCATATCGATGACGATCTCTGCGGTGGGGTTTTCTCCCTCCCACAGGATCATGGGATCGTCGTTGATCACGGCGGCGGCGTCCTTGCCCGAGGTCAGATCCACGGCAGTCATGTCCTTCTTGTCCAGAGCTACCACCTTGGGCTCGGTGGTGTCGTCGCCCTCCCGTCCCGTCCAAACGGGAGCGGACCAGGTCTTTCTGCCCTGTGCATCCACGAACCGCAGATAAAAATACCGTGCCGTCTCGGAGGTGACGGTGAATTCAAAGGAGTTTCCGAATCCTTCCAGAGTTTTCACCGTCATGCCGTAGTCGGAAATGACCTGACATTTCACGGGAACGGTGGAGGGATCGTCCTTGAAGTAATCCAGCGTGACGTTATAGTGATAGGTATCGGTCAGCGGGAGGGTCTCGCCTGCGATCTTGCCGTTTACGGTGTACCAAAGCTTCACGTTCCCGCTCTCCGTGGCGTAAAACCGACGGTGGAGCAGGGCATCCAAAAACATTTCCTTGGATTTTTCGGGCGCCATGATAACCGTTTTTCCGGGCCATGCGTCATAGCCCCAGTTGGGACCGTGGCAATCGCTGGAGGAGGTGACCGAAACCTTGAATCCGCAGTCCAGCGCCACCGAGTAGATGAATTCGTAGAGCATGTTGCCCGCATAGCCCTGCCCCATCTCCACGCCCTTGATCAGCTGCTTCATCAGAGGCGTATTGTTCTTATGGAGCTGGAAGTTCCAGATGCCGTTTTTGTCCCAGCCCACCACCTGAGGGTGCGCCAGCACGCAGACGGCAAAGGGCGCGTCGGAGAAGGCGTCCCAAAAAGGCTGCCAGGTGCGGGAGAATTTGAAATTATTGGCGTTGACGCAGACGATCTCTCCCGAATTTTTGTGGGAAAGACCGAAGCGGTCGTGCTCGATGAAGGTAACCTCCGATTCGGTGCCGGGGAAGATGACCGTATCGGAGGAGACTTGGTCGTTATCGGTAAAGCCGCGGAAGAAATCCCGTGCGTTGGTGACGATTGCGTGGTCGGAGATCACGCCGAAGGCGAGGCGCCCGTCCTTCTTCACCGCATTCAGGTAGTCGATGGGGAAATCCTTATCCCGCGCGACGAATTGGTCGTGGTTGTGAAGGGTGGTGGTGTGATCGTGAAAGTCCCCCGCAAAAAATTCAATGGGCTCTCCCTCGGCAAGGGTCCGTGCGGGGCGCACGGTGACGGGGCAATCATAGCGCTTGCCCAGATATTCTGCCGTGACGGTGGCGGTGCCCGCCTGCTTCATGGTCAGCAGAACTCCGTTACGGAAGGGAAATTCCTCGTCGTCGGCAAACCCCTTGACCGACAAAACCTCCCCCTCGGTGCTCCACGTGATGGGCTCGTAGGAAAGGTCTTTGTCTGCGATCAGCTGCAGGGCAACCACGTCGCCGCAAAAGGTTTCGATCTTCTCCTTGGACAGTCGGATGTTCATGATGCATTACCTCCCTTGGTCTTGCTTCTGAGGTTATTATAACAGATTTTTCGCCCCATTGCAAGGGTGTTTTCATATTGTTTGCATTTT
>JAFPBP010000286.1 GCA_017424085.1 Clostridia bacterium | reverse complement strand
GGGGGTTGAAGTAGGGGTTTCCCATGGTGATATTGAGAAGGCGTACGCCGTATTGATAAAGCTCTTTTATCAACATGTCAGGCTCCTTGAGGTCAAGATCAAGACTGCCGTCGTTGTTTACACCAAAACCGTACGGATACGCAAAGCCATCATATACGTTGAGTCTGGACGATACGATGAAATCCTTCGAGCAATTTTCGATTGCCCCTCTTACGCTTTCCCGAAGCAATCTGGTTCTGTTTTCAAAGCAACCGCCGTATCTGCCCTCACGATTGTATGCTGACAAAAGCTCGGAATTCAAATATCGGTGACAGCACTTGATGTCAACCCCGTCGAAGCCCGCCTTTTCCGCAAGCATTGCGCCTTTTACAAGTGCGTCACCTACGCGGTCAAGGTATTCGTCGCTGACGATGCGCTCCTTGGGAATAGGGTTGTCCTTTTCAAAAATGGGGTTGTTGTACGCAATCAGCGGCGCGGGCACACCGTTCGGCTTTGAATATCTGCCCGAGTGGGTTGCCTGCATGACAACGATCGGTTCAAATCCATTTTCTTTGTATGCGGTTTGCTTTATGCTTTCAACCTGACGCTTAAAATCGTCAAGGTTGTTATCGTTAATGTAAAGCTGACGAGGGTTGGCGCGTCCCTCTTTCATTACGGCCGTGGCTTCAAACCATATAAGTCCCGCACCGCCTCTCGCAAAGCGATCGTATCTGCGTTTGGTAAGTGTGTCCGGGCTCCCACTTGCTGTACCGTCGCACCCCTCCATCGCCTGACAGACCAAGCGATTCGCTACCGTAACGTTGCCCACCTTAAACGGTGTTTTTAATACCGCTGTGTCTTCGTCAAACAAAAGCTGATCATTTTCAATTTTAAATTCGTCGACAGACGTGTATACTTTAGCCATGTATCTCTCTCCTTTACACCATTTTAGTGCATGGTCGGCGATTATGCTATATAAATATTGCTTTGTTATATGTAAATCTTGCAGAAAGCGGATGTGAGACCTTGGACGGTCCTAAAAAAGAACAACGGGGCGGTTGCTCCGTTGTTCTTGTGTGTATGCATCAGTTTTCAGGCACAGTACCGTTCTTGGCGGCTTCAAAATCTCCCACTACAATAAAGAATCCGTCGCTGAATCGCACGCTGCCGAAGTACCAGCTGCCCTTTGGCAGATTTTCATAATAACCGCCGCTTCGGGTATAGGTTTCGGAATCCTGCGTATATTCTTCGAAATGACCGTAAGGGGCAATGTCTTTGTAAATGCCTGTGGGGTGACCGGCCTCGCTCAGAGTGTAAGAGCCACGGTATGCGTAATCCCCGGGGGCAAGATCCTTTAGTAATGTGGCAGAGTTTTCCGACACGACGTAAAAGACCCGCAGGGGAGAGGGGTAGCCGTTCGGCGCGTAATAATTCCCTTCTGCAAATACGCCCCGAATCTCCCAGACCTTATCGCCTTCCCCCAAATCGTCAATGAAATAGGCGGTGTACGTATTTACCTCGGGCTCAGACGGCGCGGAGACTCCGTTGGAAGCCCCGCAACGGGAGCAGGTTGCGGGATGTTCGGTGTCGGTATCGTCAAAGGTGTGCCCCAATGCGTTTCCGCTTGTTTCTCCGCAACGGGAGCACGTTTTGGGCTCTGTGCAAGTGGCTTCGCTCCATACGTGTTCACAGTTGGATTCCTTGCACGAACAAAAACTCAAGCAAAGCAGGGAAATTAATACACAAAACACTGTCTTTCTCATAGCGCGAACCTCTTTCGGACTTGTATATTTTAATTCTATCATGTATGCCTCGTGATGTCAATGCATTCCATGGCTTCGTAAAGAAAATTTCGCATTTTCTGATCGGAGAATGGCTGCCGATAATCGTTTTGGTTGAACTAATTGTGGCAGATCAAATTGACCTCTTGACAGATGTTGGTGTGTTTGGTATAATTAAGAGGAAATAAACAAAGCAGGTGTTATTTGTTATGTTGACTCGCCGACAGGCTCTGTTACCGATCACGTTGATCTGCCTTTATCCTTGGTTTTCCACCTTTGCCATGACGATGATCTGGCAGTTTACCCAAACCTATTGCCGCGCGTTTATGGGATGCTATTTCCATAAATGGGTATTTCTTTATACCGTCGATAACAGCGATTGGCTGGGAAGCGCATTGTTGACCCGCTCGCAGATCTATTATTCCATTTATCTTGCAACCTACGTTCTGCTGGTGCTTCTGACCTTTTTCGTGATCGTTTCCCGCCGCAGAAAAGAGGTCTGTGCGTGGGGAATCTGCGGACTGTGGGTGCTGGACTCGGGTTGGATCGTCTGGGATATGATCGTTGATGAGATCACCTGGCAAGGGATCGTGAACCTTGCGGAGCATCTGATCTTTTTGCTTTGGGCAATGGTATTTTCTTTGATGTATCTTCGCTATAAAAAGGAAAATCCCGAGCAGTTCCGCCGCCGTCGCAGAAGAAAGACCGTTGATTACCGTCCTCGGTTCCGTTGAATTTTACAGACGCAAAACAGCGGAGTGAAGCCACTCCGCTGTTTTTTCAGAAGATGGATTTGATCAGCCTTGCCGTTTGTGCGTTCAGCCTTCGGAAATCCATCGCCTCCACGTAATATTCCTCCAGATCGTCGTGAAATTCCTTTTCCTGCTTCAAGGCTTGAAGTGCTTCTCTGATGCAGGCGCGGATCAGCCCTTCTGCGGTCTTGCGCCGTGCAATCATTCCGTTATCGGCGTTCAGGAATCGGTTCAGATGGATTCGGTATGCGTTCTGGGGCTCAAAGGCAGCGAAGTGATTGTCTGTTACAAAGGCAATTCCCTCGTTTGGGAGGATTACGTGAACGGGAACGTCGGGGCACAGAGGATCGTAGCATACGTATAACTCATGTCCGTAGCCGTACGCAGTCTCGATTACCGCTTCCAGAAAGACCGAGCCGATCCCGCAGGGATCCTTCAGCACGTATACCCGATCCGCCATTGTGTATACCGTGTCCTTGTTGGTGATGTACCCCTGAGGAGAAATTGAGGATAAGAATCGGGGGTGAATCGTTCCCTCCTCGCAGTTACGCTTGCAATGCCTCTTTATGAAGTCGCACGCAAAGGTGCGTAATTTTTCCCGATCGGTCCTCGCGATCCATTCCGTGCGCAGATCCTCAGCCACCGCCCCCGCGCTTGCCAGGTACCGATATGCGTGAGCAAAGCATTGCTTGATGCGCGCCGAAAGATCTCGGATCTCCGATAGGGATTGCGTCAGCTTTGCTCCGTCCCAGAATTGCCCCGTATAGAAGATCTCATCCTTCGCTCCGGGAAAATTGGGTTCTGCCGTGTGGGGAGGCGTTCCGTCCACAATGCAAAGCCCCAGCTCGGGAATTCGGATTCCGTCCAGCGATTCCGCATCGGACGAGCAGTAGCAATATTCCGTGAAATATCCGCGCCGCAGAGCCTCCGCTCCGATTCGTTTCATGATCCCGCTTTTTCCGCTTCCCGGACCTCCCTTGATGATGATCGTGCGGTTTTGCTCCGAAAAGGACGGATACAGCGAGAAAAAGCCTCGGGATGAATTTGCTCCGAGAAAGGTACGAATGCAGTTTCCGTTCATAACGTTCCTCCGTAAAAAGTTTTCGTTCTATTATATGATTTTTCAGAAAAAGGTGATCGTGTGAAAACAAATCAATGGAAAATACGTGGAATTTACGCCGCAGTATTTTTTGCAATTCTGATCATTGAGGTCTTGATCGCACTTTTCGTGCGGGACTCCTTTATCCGTCCGTACGGGGGAGACGTGCTGGTTACGGTTCTTCTTTGTACTGCGGTGCGTATCGTCATTCCCAGCGGGATCCGTTGGTTCCCGTTGGGCGTGTTTCTCTTTTCCGTTCTGGTTGAGGTGGGGCAATATTTTGATTACGTGTCCCTTCTCGGATTTGACAACGTGGCGTTTTTCCGAATTCTGATGGGTACTACCTTTTCGGTTGCCGATCTGATCTGCTATGGGGTGGGGTGCTTGCTCTTTTTTGCGGGAGAAACGGCGATCCAATTTCTTGCAAAGCGGCAATAATACCGGATTTTGACCGATAAAACGGGGCGGATATGATTTTTTTGTGAAAAAGTCATCCGCCCTCTTCCTTTATCTAAGATTTTGTGGTATAATAATGTATTGATTTAAGTAAGTGCAGCGCAAGGAGGTGTCGCTTTGGATCATTTTGAATTGGCATCGGAATACCGTCCCACGGGAGATCAGCCGAAGGCGATCGAGGCGTTGGTTCGCGGCTTGAAAAACGGGGACAAGCGTCAGACCCTTCTTGGGGTTACGGGATCGGGCAAAACCTTTACCATGGCGAACATCATTGCGCAAATGAACCGCCCCACCCTGATCCTTGCCCACAATAAGACCCTCGCCGCACAGCTCTGCTCGGAGTTTCGGGAGTATTTCCCCAACAATGCGGTGGAATATTTCGTTTCGTATTATGATTATTATCAACCCGAGGCCTACATTGCCCATACCGATACCTATATCGAAAAGGATATGAGCATCAACGACGATATCGACCGTTTGCGGCACTCCGCAACCTCGGCGTTGTTTGAGCGCAGAGACGTGATCATCGTTGCCAGCGTATCCTGCATATACGCCCTGGGTGACCCTCAATCTTATCGGGAGCAGATCGCCTCGGTCCGCGTGGGGCAAACCAAGGATCGGGAGGATTTTTTGCGGGAGCTGACCGCAATTCATTATTCCCGCAACGATTTTGACATTGCTCGCGGAACCTTCCGCGTTCACGGTGATATCGTTGAGGTGTTCCCCGTAGCGGCGGAGAACAGTATCATCCGCATTGAATTTTTCGACGATGAGATTGACCGCATCTCCGAGATCGACCCCATCACGGGAGAATTGATCCGTCGATACGAATATTACGCCGTTTTCCCCGCCGTTCACTATCTGACCACCCCCGACAAAATGGATCAAGCCATTGAAGAGATCCTGCGGGAGGCGGAGGAGCGTGCCGCGTGGTTTACCGCACAGGGAAAGCTGATCGAGGCACAGCGCATCACCGAGCGCACCATGTACGACGTGGAATTTCTGAAGCAGGTTGGGTACTGTAAGGGCGTTGAGAACTACTCCCGCATTCTGGAGGGGCGTGCCCCGGGCTCTACGCCTCATACCTTGTTGGACTATTTCCCCAAAGATTATCTTATGTTCGTGGACGAGAGCCACGTAACTCTTCCTCAGGTGCGGAGCATGGGTGGGGGAGACCGCTCCCGCAAGACCAGCCTTGTGGATTACGGCTTCCGTCTTCCCTCGGCGTTTGACAACCGACCTCTGTCCTTTGCGGAATACGATGAGAGGGTCAATCAAGTGATCTACGTTTCCGCTACTCCGGGAGAATTCGAGCGCACTGAATCGAAGCAAATCGTGGAGCAGATCATTCGCCCCACGGGATTGCTGGATCCCGAGATCTCCGTGCGCCCCACGGAGGGACAGATCGACGATCTTCTGTCCGAAATCAGCGCCCGCGTTGCGAAAAAGGAGCGGGTGCTGGTGGTTACGGTGACAAAGCGGCTGGCGGAATCCCTTGCGGATTATATGGGCAAAATGGATATCCGCGTTCGTTATCTGCATCACGATATTGAAACTCTGGACCGTATTCAGATCCTCAAGGATCTGCGGAACGGAGATTTTGACGTGTTGGTCGGGATCAACCTCCTCCGCGAGGGGTTGGATCTGCCCGAGGTTTCCCTCGTTGCTATTCTGGATGCGGACAAGCAGGGATTTTTGCGGAACGAAACCTCGTTGATTCAGATCATCGGTCGTGCGGCGCGAAATGCCAAAGGTCAGGTCATCATGTACGGTGATTCGGTTACTCCCGCCATGGAGGGTGCCATCCGCGAGACCGAGCGCCGTCGCGGAATTCAGGATCAATACAACAAGGAGCACGGTATCATCCCCAAAACCATCGTGAAAAAGGTGGATGGCGGCATGACCTTCTCCACGGTGGTTCAGGATTCGGAGGCAAAGGAAAAGCGTTCTTTGGATTCCAAGAAGCTGTCCAAGGAAGAAAAGCAGCGGATGATCGAACGGCTGACCAAGGAAATGAACGAAGCCGCGAAGCGATTGGATTTCGAATATGCGGCAAAATTGCGGGATGAAATCCGCAAGCTGAAAGGCGGGCAAAAATGAACGAGGATCTGATTATCCGTGGGGCACGGCAGAACAATCTGAAAAATATTGATCTGACCATCCCCAGAAATAAATTTATCGTCTTTACGGGACTTTCGGGGTCGGGGAAATCTTCCCTTGCCTTCGACACCATTTATGCGGAAGGGCAACGTCGCTACGTGGAGTCCCTTTCGTCCTATGCCCGTATGTTTTTGGGGCAGATGGAAAAGCCTGACGTGGACGGCATCGAGGGGCTTTCTCCCGCCATTTCCATTGATCAGAAAACCACCTCCAAAAACCCCCGCTCCACGGTCGGTACCACTACCGAAATCTACGACTATCTCCGTCTTCTGTACGCCCGCGTCGGAATTCCTCATTGTCCCGTCTGCGGCATTGAGATCAAAAAGCAGCCCTTGGATCAGATTGTCGATCGCATCATGGAATATCCCGAGGGAACCCGTATTCAGATTCTGGCGCCCGTGATCCGGGGTCGGAAGGGTGAATTCGCCAAGCTTTTTGCGGACTATCGTAAGAGCGGCTACGTTCGTGCCCGTGTGGACGGCGTGGTTTGCGACTTGATGGAAGAAATCCCTCTGGAAAAGAATAAAAAGCACGACATTGAGATCGTTGTGGATCGCTTGTCGGTGCGTGAGGATATCCGCCGTCGTCTGACCGATTCCTGCGAGACCGCCTCCCGTTTGAGCAAGGGGTTGGTTCTGGTTACTGACGGGAATGAGGATCGGATGTTTTCCCAGCGGTATTCCTGCCCCGAGCACGATATCGGAATCGAGGAGCTGTCTCCCCGAATGTTCTCCTTCAACAATCCCATGGGTGCCTGCAAGACCTGCAGCGGCATCGGTTATCTCATGCGTATCGACCCCGATCTGGTCCTCACCGACCGATCCAAGACCATTCTTGACGGGGCGGTCAGCGCCATGGGGTTCGGTAACATTACCTCAAGCCCTTACCTCCTCAAAGCCATTACGGCAATTTACAAAGCTCACGGGGATAAGCTGAGTACTCCCGTGCAGGACGTGAATCCCGAGACTATTCATGAGGTCCTTTACGGCAATCAGTCCTTTGAGGGCATTATCCCCACCATCGAGCGCCGTTATAAGGCAACCTCCAGCGCCTACGTAAAAGCCGAATACGAATCAATGATGAGCAATAAGCCCTGCCCCGATTGCGGAGGCGCCCGCTTGAACGAGTTGTCGCTTGCAGTGACTGTAGGCGGGTTGAACATCGATCAATTCTGTCATCTTTCCATCGGGGAAGCATTGAATTTTATCGAAAATCTGGTGCTTTCACCCCGTGATGCGGCGATTGCATCGTTGATTCTCAAGGAGATCAAGTCCCGTTTGGGATTTTTGAAGAGTGTTGGTCTGGAATACCTGACCCTTGCTCGCTCCTCGGCGACTCTGTCGGGCGGGGAATCCCAGCGCATTCGTC
>JAFPBP010000285.1 GCA_017424085.1 Clostridia bacterium | reverse complement strand
GATATAGCAATACGGTTGGAATGAAACACAAATCACTGTAACAGAAGAGGACGGCCTTTCGTCAAAGGTCGTCCTCCGTTTTTTTATTCCAAACCAAAGAAGGTGGAGATCTGCGCTTTGCGTGCCTCGTCAGCCTCGGCATCGTCCAGTGCAGATTGAATGTTTTGCTTGTTTTCCTCGGTCAATTTCTCGGGAATACCGTAATTACGATTCTCCGCATTGAGGGTCTTCAGCATATCTTCTGCGATCATGGAGTTCAAAAGGGCGTCTACCATTTCCGCCTCTTTGATCTCGACAAAGGCTTTACCGGCTTCTGCCTTAGACAGATCCTGCATCATTTGAACCGCATCTGCCTCGGCTTCCACGTTTTCACAGCCCTTTTTGCCAACGACTGCAATGGATCTCATAAAGTCCTGAACCATTTGGTCCTGGGTTTCTGCGTCCACGTCAACCCCATCCGAGAAATACTCGTCTCCTGCGATATCTGCAAGCGTATCGCAATCCTTTTCGCTGGTATTGTTCAGCAGGGTATCCAGCGCACCCACCAGCTCGGGGTTATTGCTACCCTTCAGCTCGCTGTGCTTAAGCTGGTCGCTCATGGTCACCAGCCCTTCAGCCGAATTCATCAGTTTTTCCGCAGATTCGCATTCGATCAGCGCATCTCCCAAAGATTCCGTCAGAGATTGGCTGGTATCGCTGCTCGCGGTAGACACCACGTTGCGAACGATGACCTCGTACTGGGCGCCGAACAGCATACTTGACCGCATATTATCCAACGCCTTGCCGGCAACGGTAAGCTCGTATTGGGCGAAATCTTCGCTTTCGGATACCGATGTGCTGAACGTAACGGTATCAGCGGCAACGGCGGAAAGCAACTGCGCCTCAGCCACGATCTGGGAGCGGGTGAACTGATCGATGGTGGCTTCGGAATAAATCGGCTCTGCGTTCATACCGATGAAAATGGTCTCGGAACACAGGTTGACCATAGGGATCAAAAGCTCTTGGGTATGCTGATTGTCGTAGAGGATACCAAACGCGTCGGAGAAAAACGCATCTTCTGCAATGTCTGCGGGGGAAAGGGACTCGGGCTCGCTGATCAGCGTCAAAACGGAACTGTCCTGAGCGGCATCCACAAGGTCAACGAAGGTGCTCAGATCTGATCTCAGCGTATTCCGGTTGGTGCTGTCCAGCATCTCCGCAAAGGCGGTCATAAGCTCCCGTTCTCCGCGGGTGAGAGATTCGTCTGCGGCCTTTTTTTCCAGCTCGTCGGCGTACAGATTGGTGGCAGCGGCGCCAAGGATCATCACATAGTCGCTCTTTTTCAAATGGGAAGTCGCGGATTCCAGAGCGTCCACGTCCCTGTCCGTAAGTGTTTCGTTATTGCTGAGACGCAGAATAGAAGGCAAGCCCTCGCAGAATGCGTCGGTGACTACCTCCAGCTCATGGGAAGGATTCACCCTCACAGAATCGACGGTAAAGGAGGTCAGTGTTTCGTAAACGGGTACGCCGTAGAAAAAATCCGTTACGGTAAACAAGGGTGCATTGGCAACGGCGTCAATGCCCTCCACCACCACCGAAGGGACGTTTCTCTTGCCGTCCTCCTGCTGTTCAACGGCGTTCAAAACCGCAGAAGCGGCGCCGCCTATACGAACTACCGAGCAGGACAGCGGCATCAGCAATGCACCCCAGAACAAGATTCCGGAAAGCACGCCGCACACAGCGCCCCCCATTTTCCAAAGAAGGGCGTTCCACAGGAAGGGTTGCTTCTGCGTGCCTGCCTGAACGGTCACGTCGGAGGGCGTTACGGTCTCAACTGCCGAATCGTCGGCGGTAACCCGAAAGTCAACGTCCGTTGATGCGGCAATTCCGTCCCCCGCTTCCCCTGCGGGAGCGGCGGCAGCGGCGAGCTGCTCAGAGGCTGTTGCCTTAACGGCAACCGATTCCTTGCAGAGGCGGGGAAGCTTTTTCGTCAGAAGCTTTTGCGGGATCAGCATCATCAGACGAACCACTGCGAAAACCGGCCAGAAGGCCACCAAAAGAAGAACGGAAGTAGGCAATTGCAAAACAGCGGTGTATAACTCCCCTGCAGGAAACGCAGGGACCAAAGAGGAAACGAGCAGATCGGTCAACGCATTGAGCGGCGAGCGAAGCAAAAGCACGATCACAACGGAAAGCCCAACCGAAAGGATCAATGCGCCCAATTTCACCAGGGAATGCAGCAGGCCACGCTTGATGCCTCCGAAAACACCCGTAAGCACGATGGGAAGAAAAACCAGCGCAGAAACGATCCACGCTATAAGCGTAAACAAATGAGTGGCCATGGGAATCCTCCAAATAAAGAAATCAATTTTAATTTACCACGAATTCGATGATTTGTCAAGGGAAACGAACCGTTTGGAAGCAATCCTGCCAATCCGTAGGATCGGTATATCATCACGCGGTAAACGTGTATCCAACCGCGGATGCTTCGCCGCAAAAAAGCACTTGAAAAGTTCGCAACGCTATGGTATAATAAGAAAAAAGGCTTGAACACTATTCCAACCCTTGGGATAAGGTCTCCGGTCAGACTGAGACCCAGCCACCGAAAAACGACCACCGTCAAAAAGCTGAAAGTCGTTTTGTTTGCTGCAATGGTGGTTCTTGCCATTTTGATCCTATTCCTTTTGGTCATTTTATGGGGGGCACAATAAATGAACAAGTTTGAAATT
>JAFPBP010000284.1 GCA_017424085.1 Clostridia bacterium | reverse complement strand
GGATTGGATATCGGAAATTTCGGTATTCAACTTAACGTCAATGTTGGGCTGTGCGGCGATCTGACGGTGATACCATGCGATCAGAGCCTTGTCCTTTTCCTTGAAATCGGGCGCCGCCGCCGCGATGAAGACCCCGCCCAGCTTATCGGACTTTTCATAGAGGGTGACCTTGTGACCCCGCTTGGCACAGACGAGAGCGGTCTCCATGCCTCCGATGCCGCCGCCGATGACCGCAACGGTCTTCTGCTTCTTGGCGGGTGCGATGTAATATTTCTTGCTCTGCATGGTCTCGGGGTTCAGAGCGCAACGGGCAAGGCCCATGGTGTCGGTGAGATCCTGGGTGTTGGCGTGGCCCTTGGAGCTGGAGAAGTTGAAGCAGCCTGCATGACAGCAGATGCAGGGACGGATCTCCTCGATGCGATCCTCCATCATCTTGGTGACCCAAGCGCCGTCGGCTAAGAACTGACGGGCAACGCCCACCGCGTCGATTCTGCCCTCCGCCACCGCCTGTGCGCCCACGTCGGGCTCCATGCGGCCCGCGCAGACCACGGGAATGTCAACGAACTTCTTGATGTGCGCCACGTCGTCCAGATTGCAGTTCTGGGGCATGTACATGGGGGGATGCGCCCAATACCAGGAGTCGTAGGTGCCGTTATCGGCGTTGAGCATGTCGTAGCCCGCATCCTGCAGATACTTGGCGGCACGCTCCGATTCCTCCATGCAGCGACCCACCTCTTGGTAGTCCTCCCCGGGCATGGCGCCCTCGCAGAAGCCCTTCATCTTGGATTCCACGGAATAGCGCAGGGAAACGGGGAAATCGTCGCCGCAGGCGGCTTTGATCTCCTTGACCACCTCTGCGGCGAAGCGATAGCGGTTCTCGAAGGATCCGCCGTATTCGTCGGTGCGGTGGTTGAAAAATTCAATGGCGAACTGATCCAAAAGATAGCCCTCGTGAACGGCGTGCACCTCTACCCCGTCCACGCCCGCATCCTTACAAAGCTTTGCGGTCTTGGCGAAGGCTTCGATGATCTCGTGGATCTGCTCCTTGGTCATTTCGGGGCATTCGATGTCGTGCGCCCAGCGGGATTTTTGGGGGCTGGGGGATGCCAGCTCGTGGCTGGTGTCGATGATGGGCTTGATGATGGCACGGGTGAGCTTGTTCTTGTGGAGGGGCGCCACCAGCTCGGTGATCGCCCAGGAGCGACCCATGCCCGCCGTCAGCTGAATGAACAGCTTTGCGCCGGTCTTGTGGATCTCGTCCATGAACTCCTTCAGCTCTTCGAACATTTTGGGGTTCTGCCAGAGCCATTTGCCCCAGAAGGTGTCCCGCAGGGGGGCGATGCCGGGGATGATCAGACCAACGTTGTTGTTGGCACGCTCCAAAAAGAGCTTTGCCGCTTCCTTGTCAAAGTGGCATCCGGTCAGCTCAAACCACCCGAAGAGGGAGGTTCCGCCCATGGGGCACATGACGATGCGGTTCTTGATCTCCACGTTCCCGATCTTCCACGGGGTGAATAAT
>JAFPBP010000283.1 GCA_017424085.1 Clostridia bacterium | reverse complement strand
GACGAACGAGGCGGGACACGCAAAGGCAGCGCTTCACAAGTAGGCTTCAGCACCATCGACTCACATTCCGCTTTGATTGCGTGATGCAACCGCTCCAACGGTCCCTCTGCAACTGCGACACCCTCGCCGATACCAACGACCGAAACTGCGTCGATCTTTTCCTCACGCAACAAGGGAATCGGACGTGCAAGGAGATTTCTAAAGGGGGAAAGACGGTGAACCTCGCGGGTGCGAACCCGCTCCCAAGTTCCGTCGTTATAGTCCGCCATCATCCAATTGTCTTCGTAGTTACGACAGTCAAAGATCTCACAAGGACCTTTACAGCCATTCACACGCGGAGCGTTCGGACGGAAGGCTTCGCACTTTTTGCAGACCCATGACGAGTCGGTCAGGATCGTAGCGTCTCCGATTTCCGCATCCAAAAGAAAGCATGGAATCGAATCGATGGAATGTCCTGTACCGTAGCCATAATACAGCACCATGGCAGCGATGACATTCTCTCCTTCCCGCAAATAATCGCTCACGTCGATGATGTCCACGAATTGCCAACGAGGATCGCTTCGCGCAGGTCCCTTCGTTATATACTGTCCGTTGATATAAAGAACGTAGCGGGAATCCGCAAAAACGCGAACCGTTGCTTCCGATTCTTTCTTGGGAAGATTAAATTTTTTTCGAAAACAGACATAGGAGTTTGTCGGTCTGTCGTAATAGGTTTCGGTTTCTGCCTGAAGCCAGATCAGCTTTGCATCCGTATGCAAGTATCCCAGATCGTCAATCTTATCCCGAACAAACCTTCTCTGATTCATGGTGTCCGCCTCCGTCACAATTTCTTTTATTTTATCACATTTTCCATATTTTGTCAATACTAAGTTATTCTGATTTTAATGTACCTGAACCCTTAATTCTATTGCAGGTTGCTTCAAATTCTCTTTGTTCTGCTTCCGCCATTTTTAGGGTGCTAAATTCCGGATACTTTTCTTTTCCTTGTACTGTTATGAAGATAAAAAAAGTCCTCCGAAAAGCTTTCTCGGAGGACTTTTATATTATGTAAAACTTCGGTCGATGGTCACCACCGCATAGGTGTTGGGATGGTTCTTGGTGACCAGCTCGGAAATGCGGGTGCGTGCCTCGTCCTCGGTCAGCTTGCTGTCGAAGGGGAGCACCGCGTCGAAGATCACGTTGGTGTGGGTCGGTCCGGGGACAACTCGCAGATCGTGCACCGAAAGGTTGGGGTGGATCTCCTTGACCTCCTCCGAAATGGCTTTCCGAAGCGCCACGGTCGTCTCGTCATCGGGGGCGATGGGGTCCATGTGGATCACCGCAATGCAGCCGAAGGTGCGGAAGATCTCGTTTTCGATGTTGTCAATGGTATCGTGAGCCTCCCAGATGTCCGCGTCTGCGGGCACCTCCGCGTGCAGGGAAATGATCTTCCGTCCGGGACCGTAGTCGTTGACGATCAGATCGTGGATCCCCGAAACCTTTTCGTTGGACAGGACAAGCTTCTCGATGGCTTCCACGAATTCCTTCTCGGGCGGTTGCCCCAGCAGGGGAGAGATGGTCTCCTTCATGGAGTTGAGCCCCGCCCACAGGATCATCAGCGCCACGGCGGCGCCGCAGTATCCGTCGATGTTCACCGAAAGTACGGTGGAAAGGATCGTCACGATCAGGATCGCGCCCGTTGCCGCCGCATCGGACAGAGAATCGGTCATGGTCGCAAGCATGGCGGGGGAGGCGATCTTCTTGCCCACGGCGCGGTTATACAGCCCCATGTAAAGCTTTACGATCACCGAAAGCCCCAGAATGGCAACGGTCAACCAATGGAATTCCACGGGCTGAGGGTTCAGGATCTTATCCAGCGATGCTTTCCCCAGCTCAAAGCCCATGATCAGGATCAGCACCGAAACCAAAAGCCCTGAAACGTATTCAAACCGTCCGTGCCCGAAGGGGTGCTGCGGATCGGGCTTTTGCCCCGCCAGACGGAACCCCACCAGGGTGATCAGAGACGATCCCGCATCGGACAGGTTGTTGAAGGCGTCCGCGGTGATGGCGATGGAGGCGGACAAAATTCCCGCCACGAACTTTGCGGCGAACAGCAGGAGATTCAACACGATCCCCATGATCCCGCACAGCATTCCGTATTGCTGACGCACCGTGGGATTTGCGGTGTCGTCGTGGTTTTTGATCAATAATTTTGCAAAAAAGGATATCATATCCAAACCTTCCTTTCGAACCTACAGTATACCATGTTTCCCGCCGTTTGTCAAGCCTTTTTTTTCTCCCCGCCGTCTGCTTTTTTTCGTGCCAAACCCGCACCGTTCCGCCCTTCGTTCTGCGGGAAATACCCCACGCTGTCGAGGGGTGGGCTTCAATTTCGGTTTGCCGATTCACCGTTTGCTAAAATCCGCAGGGGAGGCGCGGTATAATAAACCTACCACCGACACACACGTCACAATCATCACAGGAGGTTGATACACACATGAATCTGTCATCCAAAATTTATCGGGAGATCCCCCCGTCCTTTCTCCGCCTGCGGGCGAGCGTGCGGGATCTTCGGGACGAATCGGCTCTGGACGGGCTTTGCGAAAACATTCGTCAGGTGGGGATCGTTCATCCCCTCACCGTTCGCTATTGCGGGGAGGGGGAATACGAGATCCTTGCGGGGCGACGGCGATACCTTGCCGCCTGCCGTCTCGGTATGGACAAGATCCCCTGCCTCGTCACCGATTCCGATGACGGCGACGGGGCGCTGATCTCGTTATCGGAAAACCTGCAACGAAAAAATCTGAATTATTTCGAGGAGGCGGAGGGCATGCAGCAGGTCATTGATCGCCTCGGCTTGACTCAGGAGCAATTGGCGCGCAAGCTGGGAAAAAGCCAATCTGCCGTGGCGAACAAGCTTCGCCTGTTGCAGATGGCACCGCCCCTGCGGGAGCAGCTTCTCTCTGCCCGTCTTTCGGAGCGCCACGCCCGTGCTCTTTTGTCCGTGGAGGGCGACGGGGCGCGCGCAAAGGCTTTGAATACCGTCGTGGAGCGGCGGTATACCGTGGCTCAAACCGAGGCATATATCGAACGGTTGAAAAGGGTTGCTCCACCCAAGCCTGCGAAGAAGGAGGGTTTTTACAAGGGGTTTTGCCGCGATCTGCGCCTCTACATCAACTCATTGAACCGCACCGTGGATCTGATGAAAAATTCGGGATTCCGCACCCATTGCGAAACCTCCGAGGACGTCTCCAAGATCGTTTATCGCATCGAGATCGCCAAGTGATCCTACGGCAGGATCAGCCCCAGCTCGTCGTAGAGAATGACACGAAAGAGCTTCAGCAGCTTTTCCGCGTCCTGGGGCAGCATATTCAATTCCAGCGCCGCCTCCACATCCGTGTGGGTCTTGCGCCAGCAGGTCAATTGAAGCAGGTCGAAGATCTTTTCCCCCTGCGGATACCATAAAATTCGATTCATGGCACGTTCCATGGCTTCTCGGTTGAACATCATGCGTTGATAAATGCGGTCGGTGTTGACCCTCGGGTCCGAGGGTGGCAGGGTGCTCAGCCGATCCAATGCCTTTTGGAATTTGTCGTGGGGGTATTCCTCAATCACCCGTTCCACGTATTTGGTGCAATAGTATTTTTTCGTCCCCGACATGGTCTTGCCTCAAAGAAAAAGAGTTATAATGGTTTCATCCGATTCCATTATAACTCTTTTTTGTGTCTATTGTATTACCGTGGTCTTACAATTATCGAACAACTGTTCAAAATTAAAAGGTGGGCGCATCCACAGGCATGGTAGCGTAGGCGTTCAGATCGCTTTTTGCCACGTTCCCCGCCAGATATTCGTAATAGCCCTGAGCGCCGATCATCGCCGCGTTGTCTCCGCACAGATCGGGGCGGGGGAGATATAACTCGATTCCCTCCCGCTTGCATTCCGATTCCATCAGCGCGCGCAGGTCACGGTTTGCCGAAACGCCGCCCGCCAAAACGAGCCGTCCCGTGGTGTTCTTCGCCGCAAGCACGCTTTTCTCGGTCAGAACCTCGCAGACCGCCTTGGTGAAGGATGCGGCAAGGTCGGGGGCGTTGATCTCTTCTCCCCGTTGCTTTGCCGTGTGGGCGTAATTGACCACCGCGGTCTTGACTCCCGAAAAGCTGAAATCGTAGGGCGCGTCCTTGAAATGAACCTGAGGGAAGACGATGGCGTTGGGGTTTCCGCCCTCCGCCGCCTTTTGGATCTTCGGACCGCCGGGGTATCCCAAGCCTAAGATCCGCGCGGATTTGTCAAAGGCTTCTCCCGCCGCGTCGTCACGGGTCTTGCCCAGAATTTCGTAGTCTGTGTAGGAATTTACCCGCACGATGTGGCTGTGCCCACCCGAGGCGATCAGCGCTGTGAAGGGAGGCTTCAGATCGGGATGACACAGATAATTGGACGCCACGTGTCCCCGCAGATGATGCACGGGGATGAGGGGGCGATCCAGCGCAAACGCAAGCGCCTTTGCGTAATTGACCCCAACCAAAAGGGCACCGATGAGCCCGGGGGCGTAGGTGACGGCAATGGCGTCGGGTACGATTCCCCCCAGCGCCCGCTCCACCAGGGGTTCGATGGCTTCGATATGACAGCGGGATGCGATCTCGGGCACCACGCCTCCGTACCTCTCGTGCACGGGAATCTGAGATACGACTTCATTTTTCAAGATAATGCGACCGTCCTCCACCAGCGCGGCGGCGGTTTCGTCGCAGGAACTTTCAATGGCAAGCAGTTTCATAACGGCATCCTTTCCAAACTCTCCTATGATAATACCACATTCTTCGCCGTTTGTCAAGTGATTGTCAAAAAACCGTTTCAAAAAATATAATGGGATAGTGGATTGAGGGGGTGTTTTCCGTGGAGCTTCGCAGAATGTCTGCGGGGGAGATTCTGGTGTCGTTGGATCGGGACGATTGTGCCGCCTTCGGGATCTCTTACGCAACCATGTCCTTTTCCGACCTTCGCACCCGTCGCTTCTGCGAGCAGACCGCCGTCCTGCTCTGCCTGCGGGAGGAATGCGATCGGGAAGGAGACGTGACCATCCGCGCCGCCGAGTGTGACGGGCGGCTGCAGCTGTATTTTTCCTTTTCGCCGAAAGGAGCGGAGGAGAGCGTGTTTTCCCGAATCGTTGAATTCCCCTCGGTGGACGGATTGTTGGATTGTCGCCCGCTCCTTGCGGCTCGGGAGGATCTCTGCCTTGAGGTCTACCGTTGCGTCGGCACGTATTATCTGTGCTTCGAAGGGTATCTTCGCCCCGACTGCTTTGAGGATCTGACGCTGGATCTTTTGGAGTTCGGTGTGCGCTCCCGCGTGGACCGTTCCTATCTTGCGGAGCACGGCGAACCCCTTCCTGCGCTGGCACAACGGCTCCTTTCTGTGAATTTTGATGAAAAAGGCGCAAAAAATTCTTGACATATCAGTTTCGGTGTGATATAATAAAGAAAGATTATGTCGATTTCGGACGTAAGAACAGAAAGGAGTGTGCAGATGAAGCGGGAGAAATCGTGTGGGACCATCCCATTTACCATCATAAACGGGCGCGTTCATTACCTGATGATTCGGGTTCGCGGCGTCTGCGGATTCCCCAAGGGGCACGTGGAGGGCGACGAGACCGAAACCGAAACCGCTCTGCGGGAAACCTGGGAGGAAACCTCCATCCGTCCCACGATCCTGCCTCGGTTCAAGCGGACGCTGACCTATACCATGGGCGGAGGCGTGCGGAAGACCGTGGTTTATTTCTTGGGGCAGTACGTCAATCAGACGCCCCATTCCAATCCGGGCTTCGAGCATTTTGATTATCTGCTTTTGCCCTTCGAGGAAGCGTATACTGCGCTGAGCTTTGCCAGCATGAAGTCTGTTCTGGTGGAAGCCAACGCTCATATTTGTCAGACCGTTCATTTCTGAGCGGCTGATTCGACGTGTAAGAGAGAGGACGTTCTTATGGAACACAAGATTGCGGTTATTGCAGGGGATGGCATCGGTCCCGAGGTTTTGGCAGAGGGCGTAAAGGTCCTCAACGCCGTTGCCGAGGTTGACGGCGGGTTCTCCTTCGATTTTACCCATTTCCCTTGGGGCTGTGAATATTACCTCAAGGAAGGGCGAATGATGGCAGAGGACGGCATGGAGCAGCTGAAGAAGTTCGACGCCATTTTCCTCGGTGCCGTGGGATATCCCGGCGTTCCCGATCATATTTCCCTTTGGGATCTTCTGTTGGTCATTCGCAAGCAGTTCGATCAGTATATCAACGTTCGCCCCGTAAAGCTTTTGAAGGGTGCTCCCACCCCTCTGAAGGACGTGACCTGCGAGGATATCGATATGGTCTTCATCCGTGAAAACAGCGAAGGGGAATACGCAGGCAGCGGAAGCTGGCTCTATCCGGGTCAGTCCAACGAGGTCGTCATTCAGAACGGCGTCTTCTCCCGCAAGGGGTGCGAGCGGGTCATTCGCTATGCCTTTGAGCTGGCGCGCAAGGAAGGGAAGACCCTGACCAGCATCAGCAAGGGCAACGCGCTGAACTATTCCATGGTCTTTTGGGATCAGATCTTTGCCGAGGTTGGCAAGGATTATCCCGACGTGGAGACCCATTCTTATCTGGTTGACGCTGCAAGCATGTTCATGGTCAAGGATCCCAAGCGGTTCCAGATCGTGGTAACCTCCAACCTGTTCGGCGATATTCTCACCGATCTGGGTGCCGCCATCTCGGGCGGTATGGGCTTGGCGGCAGGGGCTAACCTGAACCCCGAGCGCACCTTCCCCTCTATGTTTGAGCCCATCCACGGCTCCGCCCCCGACATCGCAGGTCAGCAGAAGGCAAATCCTCTGGCGACGGTCTGGTCGGTGGCGCAGATGCTGTCCTTCCTCGGGCACGTGGAATGGGAACAGCGCCTGATCGACATCATCGAGGAATTGCTGGTGGAAAAAGCGGTTCTTACCCCCGATATGGGCGGCGTTGCCACCACCGCACAGGTGGGCGACGAGGTCGTTCGCAAGATTCGGGAAAAATATTGACAGAACTGTTTTTCGTTGCGAAGGCTCTGTGTTATTCTGTTGATTCAAAAGCACTTACGGTTTCCCGTAAGTGCTTTTTTATGCTTAGTGCTTGTGTCGGCACGCCCGCATGCGTTCGGAAGAGTGCCGCGGGATCCTTCGGGGAGGGAAGACCTTGACTTTTTCTGAAAAGTGTGATATAATGAAAAAAAAGGAGCTTTTTTATGTTGGATCGAATCAAGCGAGTTGTAGCCTTTTTTATTGACTGGAACCTTAGCCTTCTCCCTGCGCTTCTGATCGCGGTGGTTGCCTCGTTGATCGACACGAGGTCGCCTCTCTTCGTTTTGTTTGCCCTCCTTTGTCTCTTTGTAATGCTTTCCTGCGTTGCGCTTTTCCTGTTTTGTGACGTGGTCTTCGGCGGACGAAGCCTCGGCTTTCGGATCTTGGGATTGTATCTCGTGGATCACAAAACGGCAATGCCCGTTTCTTGGGGGCGTCGCCTCGTGCCCCGCCTGTTTTTTCTGCAGTTGAATTTTATCGAACTCATCTTCGTTCTGGTTTCGGGACGGACGGTGGGGGACTATGCGGCGTGCACGGTAGCTCTGTCCAAGCGCTCGATGGAGAATTATGCTCCTAAGCCGGTCAAGCGGATCGTTGTTTCCGTGATCGTTTCGCTTCTTCTGATCGTGGGGTTGTTCGTCGGAGGTCTCATCGGTGGGCTTGAGGCGGCGAAGCAGAGCGAGGCGTACGAGATCGCCTACGAGCATCTTGTGGAAAGCGACGCCTTTGAACGGCTGGATCTGGATCCCGACAAGGTTCATCTGACCAGCTATAATTATTCCTCCACCGTGTCCGCATCGGACGGGAAACGTCTGGAAACGGCAACCTACGGGTTCTTCGTGGGGCGGTATTCCTTTACCGTGGTTTGCCATAAGACCGAATCTGGCTGGGTCGTCTGCGAGGATTGTCCGGGCTTTCATTGATTCCCCGTCGCGGAATAAATCATTTCTCGGATCAAATAAAAACGGCATCTTCCTTCGGGAGATGCCGTAATTTTTAAGGTTTTGCGCCTTTTGCGTGCTAAAAAATCCACTTGTCAACCTTCGGTTGCTAAATTTTCAAGAATAGTTGGTAGACTTTACATTCATTTTATGGTATAATATGACCATGAAATCAAGGGGGGTGCTCCGATGAATCTTGGCGAGAATATTTACAAATGCAGAACAGCAAACCATCTTTCTCAGGGAGATCTCGCCGTGGAGCTGGAGGTGTCCCGTCAATCGGTCTCCAAGTGGGAGAACAATTCTTCGGTTCCCGAGCTGGATAAGCTGGTGAAGATGAGCCGCGTGTTTGACGTGTCGTTGGATACCTTGGTCTTCGGAAATCAGATTCCCGAGCGATCCATCCGCCCCATGCAGCAGCTTCATATCCCCGTCCGCACGGTGATCGGGCTTCTTCTGATGCTTTTCGGTATGGTCTTTTTTCTTCTTTCCATTTTCTGGGGAGATCACCTCACCCTCGGTGAGGAGTTCGGGGAATTGCTTTCGATCTCCATCGTGCTTCTCAGCGTTACCACCCTTGCCACTTACGACGCGCGGGTCTGGAGCTTTTGCGCGGTGCTCTATTTTGTCTATTCTCTCATCTGCTACGGCTTCATCAAAACCGCCGATCTGACCAACGATCTTTTCGTATTCGTCTGGGGCGTGGTGATCCTCGTGTGGTTCATCCTGTGGGGCTTGCATTACGAACAAAGCCATCCCGCCGCCCCCGTGCCCTCCGAATAAGATGTTTTCTCCTTTATCTTTATTACTCCCTGTAGGAAAGCCCCGATTTTATCGGGGTTTTTCCTCTTTTATGCAAAAACTTGATTGCCCACCCGCTCCTAAGGAGTCGGGCATTTTTTGTTTGTTTGCGGCGCGTAAAATATCACTCCGAAGAAGTTGGAACAGACCCCTTGCATTTTCTGCAGATTTATGATATAATGTAAACAGTATACAGGGTGTCTGATTTTGATAAACAGAACGATAAATAAGAATTTGACAAGGAGGCAATTGTATGGAGAAATATATCTTTGTTATTATTTTTGTTGTAATGATACCGATTGCTCTTTACCTTATTCTAAAACCTATGTTTAAACATAATAAACTCTTGAACGGCATTGTTAACTATGATACTTTTATGAGAAAATATGTTTTCAGTGTTGCACTTGATAAGGAAGAATTTTACTCTCAACTAAAAATGCCGAATGTGCAGGATGTGTTGGAATATACCTTATCTAATGATGATACCGT
>JAFPBP010000282.1 GCA_017424085.1 Clostridia bacterium | reverse complement strand
CCGAAAGACCGTGTCCCGGAAGGTTAGTTCTTTTTTATTATAGGCGGGCGGGTTGATCTCCTCCCGCAGGGCACGGTTCAGATTCGCCGTTCCCGCCGTTCCCTTTCGGGTGGGGGATAGGATCTGAATGTCGGTGGCGGGGAAAAAATCGTAGGCGGCGGGAAGCCGCTTTGCCGCCAGAGAGACCGCCAGATCCAACGCCGCCTGCGGATGATTTGCGGCGAGAAAGAAAAAGTCCTTTTTGGTTTCGTTCAGCACGGGCATTTCTCCGTGGAGAACGGCGTGGGCGTTGGTGATGATCAGGCTCTCCCGCGCCTGTCGGAAGATCTCGGTCAGCTCCACGGCGGGAACGCACCCGCTGGAAAGAATGTCCTTCAGCACGCTCCCCGGTCCCACGGGGGGAAGCTGATTCACGTCTCCCACCAGAATCAGACGGGACTTGATGGGCAGAGCGTCCAGAAGATGATCGAAGAGCCAAAGATCCACCATGGAGCATTCGTCGATGATCACAGCGTCATATTCCAAGGGGTTTCCGTGGTTGCGCTGGAAGGTTCGCTCCGCACCGGGCTGGGTGTATTCCAGCATGCGGTGGATGGTCTTCGCCTCCCGACCCGTCAGCTCGGTGATGCGCTTCGCCGCCCGCCCCGTGGGGGTGGCAAGCCCTACCGACTCTCCCTTTTCCTCTAAAATGCGGATGATTCCGTTGAGGGTGGTGGTTTTCCCCGTGCCCGGTCCGCCCGTGAGGATCATCATCTGATGACAGCAGGCTTCCTTGACCGCCTGCCGCTGTTGCTCGGCGAAGGTAATATCCAGCTGACCTTCGATTTTTTTGATGTCCTTTTCAAACCGCCCCGGATAATCGCTTCCCAGACGGGACGCCAACAGGACGCGGTTTGTGATATTTTTCTCGCTTTCGTAGACCCAGCGCAGGTAGATGCCGTCGGTGTTTCCGATCTTTTCCACGTACTGCAGGGTTCCGCCGGGGGCGCACATGGATTCGATGCGCTCCTCCACGGTCTGCTGATCGGTGTCTAAAAATTCCGCGCTCAGGGGGATCAGCTTGCGGCGGGGAATGAAGGTATGTCCGTTGTTGTAAAGATTTTGGTTGAGAATGTATTCGATCCCTGCCGACAGACGGGCGGGGGAGCCTCGGTCGAAGCCCATCTGCTCCGCCATCCGATCGGCTTTTTCAAAGGAGACTCCCTGGATCTCGCAGATGCGGTAGGGGTTCTGCCGCACGATATCATAGGCGCGAAGCCCGAACTGCTTGTAGATCTTGAACGCCACCGAGGGAGTCATGCCGAATTGCTGGAAATAAAGGAGGATGGTCTTGACCCCCACCGTCTCCTTCATGCTCTGGGAGATCTTCTCCGCCCGTTCGGGGGAGATGCCGCGGAGCTTTGCCAGCTGCTCGGGCTCGTTTTCGATCACGTCCAGGGTGTTCGGCCCGAAGGTGTCCACCAGAAGCTTGGCGGTCTTCGCCCGCACGCCCTTGACGATGCCCGAGGAGAGATAGCGCAGGATCGCCGTTTCTTCTACGGGCAGGCGGCTGAGAAAGGAAGAGACCTCGAATTGCTGACCGTGCTTGGGATTGAGCTTGTATTCGCCCTCTACCTCGATCTGCTCCCCTTCTGCCACCAAGGGCAACAGCCCCACCACGGTGATCTCGCCGTCGGGGGTCTCAAGGACCGCCACGGTGTAGCCGTTGTCGGTATTTTTGTAAATGACCTTGTCAATGATGCCCGAAAGGGTCATGCAGTCTCCTCCTTTCCTTTGGGGTGGGACGACGGACGGGGGTTCCGTCCGTCGCTTGTGCTTTTGGGATTATTTTACGATCAGATTGACCATCTTCCCGGGAACGAAGATTTCCTTTACGGGAACCTTTCCGTCCAGGAATGCCACGATTTTGGCGTCAGCCTTGGCGGCGGCGAGGATGGTGTCCTTATCCGCGTCGGCGGCGATCTTCAGAACCGAACGAAGCTTGCCGTTGACCTGAACGGGGATCTCGATCTCCTTATCCACGGTCTTTGCCTCGTCGTATTCGGGCCATGCGGTGTAGGTCATGGTGCCCTCAAAGCCTGCGTTCTCCCACATTTCCTCGGTGATGTGAGGTGCGAAGGGGTTGAGCAGGGTCAGGAAGGTCTTCAGCTCTCCGCGGGTGACGCTTCCCTTGGCGGAAATATCGTTCATCAGCGCCATGAGGGCGGCTATGGCGGTATTGAATTTCATGCCTTCAATGTCGGAGGTCACCTTGCGGATGGTCTTGTGGAAGGCGGATTCCAATGCGGCGGAATAGCCCTCCTCGGGGGTGACGTTCTCCGCCAGATTCCAGACGCGGTCCACGAAGCGCTTGCATCCGCGTACGCTGTTTTCCGACCAGGGAGCTGCCTTTTCATAGTCACCCATGAACAGAACGTAGAGGCGAAGCACGTCGGCGCCGTAGACGTTGACCACGTCGTTGGGGTCCACCACGTTGCCCTTGGATTTGCTCATCTTATCCCCGTCGGGCCCCAGGATCAGACCCTGTGCGGTGCGCTTGGCATAGGGCTCCTCGGTGGGAACCACGCCCAGATCGTACAGGAAGTGATGCCAGAAGCGGGAATAGATCATGTGACGGGTCACGTGCTCCATGCCGCCGTTGTACCAGTCTACGGGAAGCCAGTATTTCAGCTTTTCCTCATCGGCAAAGGCGTCCTTGTT
>JAFPBP010000281.1 GCA_017424085.1 Clostridia bacterium | reverse complement strand
GAAAGAATAACGGTGGCAACACAGACAAGGGCGATCCCAACGTTTTGACCGTGCGCACCACCGTAACCGGTGCGGACACCTTCCGCCCCGAGGGAGGCGCATCCTCCAAAGCCGAGCGGATCCTGCAATCCATCGTGGATGCGGAGAAGAAAACGGGATATCGGATCGACGCGCAGATCGTGGCGGCAGACACGTTATCCTCGGGCTTTCTGAAAGCCTGCCGTGCGGGAGGAAAATACGCAGACGTGATCCAGACCGAAGCGTGGTTTTTGTCTCAGTATTATTCGGAAGGGTATTTTCTATCGCTTGACACCGTGGGAATTTCCCCCTCGCAGACCGGCGTTTTGACCCGCGGAGACAAGGCGTACGCCCTGCGCTCCGACGCATGGATGAACCCCGTCCCCTCGGTTTCCTACGTGCTTTACTACAACGATAAAATGTTCCGCGACGTGGCGCTGGAATCCCCCTTGGGATGGTATGAGGCAAAGGCATGGAACTGGACCAACTTTATGCAGCTTTGCAACAGCGTCACCGCCGCATACAGCCGTGAGATCTGCGCCATCGCCGCACCAAACGATGCGGAGACCGATCTGATCTGGGCGACCCTCCACGCCGCAGGCGCAAAATACTTCACCGAGGACGGCACCTGCACCATGGACAGCGCCGCCACCGCAAACGGCTTTGCCAAGCTGAAGGATCTTCTGTCCGCGGGCGTCACCTACAGCCTGGGCTCGGAGGTCAACGATCAGGCGGATCCCACCTCCAAGCTTGCGTTCATCAACCGCCGCACCGCCTTCTTCGTGGGCTCGTCGGATCTGTTGTTTGAAACGGGCGAGGAATCTCTGAGCGAGAATTTGGGCGAGGATCTTCGCATCATCCCCTTCCCCGCCATTGCAAGCACCGCCGCACCCGCCGCATACACGAGAACCGACCTTTTCTGCGGCATCACCAAGGCGGCGAATCTGTCCCTCTGCAAGGAGCTGATCCCCCTGCTTTTTACCGCAGAGGACACCACCGCAAAGGACGAGCTGATCCGCGACAGCTTCTTCCACGAGAAGGATGCCGCCATCTACTTTGATCTGCTGAAAAACGCAGACACCGAAACAAACCTTCAAATGACCGACAAATACACCATGGTGGAGGAGCTGTTCGTACAGATCGTCAACGGCTCGTCGGTCAAGGAATATCTGAGCAACCTTGAAAACATTTTCAATACCCAGCAGAAAGGATAATCAACCATGAGAGCCATCATCACCGTATCGGGCAAAGACGCCGTGGGCATCATCGCCCAGGTCAGCTGTGCCTGCACCGAGGTCAACGCCAACATCGAGGACATCACCCAGAAGGTTCTGGACGATCTGTTCGTCATGGTCATGCTTGTCAGCGTGGACAATCTCTCGATCAAATTCACCGATTTCATCGACCGCATGACCGAACTGGGCAAGCGCAACGGCTTGGTCATCCACACGGTCCACGAAGACATTTTCAACGCAATGCATCGCATCTGAGAGGAAACGGCACTATGATCAACGATAAGGAAATCCTTGAAACACTCCATATGATCGAGAACGAACATCTGGACGTTCGCACCATCACCATGGGGATTTCGCTCTTCGACTGCTGCGATCCCGATCCCAAGGCGGCGTGCCGCAAGATCGTGGATAAGATCTGCTCCAAGGCGGAGCATCTGGTTCGCACGGGCGAAGAGATCGAAAAGGAATACGGCATCCCCATCATCAACAAGCGCATCTCCGTCACCCCCATGGCAATGATCGCCGCAGCCTCAAAAACCGACGATTACACCTGCTTTGCCAAAGCCATGCAGGAAGCCGCAGACCGTTGCGGAGTCAATTTCATCGGCGGTTTTTCCGCATTGGTACATAAGGGATTCACCCAAAGCGATCTGAACCTGATCCGCTCCCTGCCTCAAGCCCTCACCGAGACGAGCAACGTCTGCTCCTCCATCAACGTGGCTTCCACCAAGGCGGGAATCAACATGGACGCCGTCCGCATGATGGGGCACACCATCAAGGATCTGGCGTATCTGACCCGCGATCAGGGCTCCATCGGCTGTGCAAAGCTGGTAGTCTTCGCCAACGTTCCCGAGGATAACCCGTTCATGGCGGGCGCCTTCCACGGGGTGGGCGAGGGCGAATGCGTCATCAACGTGGGCGTTTCGGGCCCCGGCGTGGTCAAGACCGCATTGGAGAAATGCAACGGCGACCTGTCCGACGTGGCGGAAACCATCAAAAAGACCGCATTCAAGATCACCCGTATGGGACAGCTGGTGGCATCGGAGGCATCCCGCCGTCTGAACGTTCCCTTCGGCATCGTGGACCTTTCTCTGGCACCTACCCCCGCCATCGGCGACTCTGTGGCGCACATTCTGGAGGAAATGGGTCTGGAGCAATGCGGAGCCCACGGCACCACCGCCTGCCTTGCCCTGCTGAACGACGCTGTGAAGAAGGGCGGCGTAATGGCATCCTCCCACGTGGGCGGACTGTCGGGCGCCTTCATCCCCGTCTCCGAGGACGCAGGCATGATCCGTGCCGCCGAAAACGGAGTTCTGACCTTAGACAAGCTGGAAGCCATGACCGCCGTTTGCTCGGTGGGGCTTGATATGATTGCCGTCCCCGGAGACACCTCCGCAGACATCCTCTCCGCCATCATCGCCGACGAGATCGCCATCGGCGTGGTCAACACCAAGACCACTGCCGTCCGCGTCATTCCCGCCTACGGAAAGGACGTGGGAGATCACGTGGAATTCGGAGGCCTGTTGGGCACCGCACCCGTCATGCCCGTCCGCAACGTCTCCCCCGCGAAATTCATCGCCCGCGGCGGACGCATCCCCGCTCCCATGCAGAGCCTGAAAAACTGAATCAAGAT
>JAFPBP010000280.1 GCA_017424085.1 Clostridia bacterium | reverse complement strand
TCCTAACCGTTATTATTCATATTGTAACACGCCAACAGCGTCATTTCAAGCAAAAAATTGGTAAAACCTCGGTCACATCTTGCGCTCTGCCATATCGCGAAGGAACTCTTCCCGAGTGCGCAGGGCGTTGACAATCTCGAGAAACTTTCTCGGAGACATTCGGGAGGGCAAGCCCAAGGCAATTTGATATTCCGCCCGCAATGCGGCGCTGTCCCGACCGCCGAGAAGCCCTGCATTATACAGATCTGCGTTGGTAATGGGATCAACAACGTCTTCACGGGGAACCTGCGCCACCGAAAGAATCGAAGCGAGAACCTCCTCGCTCATTCCCTCAACTCCCAGCTTTCCCTCCGCCGACGGATGCTTCTTCCGCTTTTCGGTGCCGTAGCAATCGGGGATATAGGCGTTACGAATATACTCAGAGCCGATGGCGCCGATGAGATAGTTTCGGATCGCCATGCCGGAGCGATCGGAATCGGTGAGCAAAATCAACCCCTTTTCACGAGCCAAAGTTCGCAGGGATTCCAGCTTTGCATCGTCGGTAAATATTCCAAAACCGCCCGTTTCCAGGACCAAGGCATCGGTCACACGGGCAAGCGCAATGCGATCGTACTTTCCTTCCACCACGATCACGCGATCCACGTGAATCATAGCAACTCCAGCCCTTCCGTAAGCAGACGAACCACCAGAAGCTCGGGGTCGGTCCGAGTCGTCTTGGACAGAACGTCGATCTCGGCGCAGGAATCCATGAGCCGAGCCAGCCGTTCCTTGGGAATCTTTGCAAGATAACCCGCATATTTACGAACCAAAAACGGCTTCATCTTCGTCAGTTCCGCTCGCACCGATTCGGGTTCTTTTTCCAACACCTTGAGCTTGTACAAATTTGCAAAGCAGGAAAACAGGGATCCTAAGATCATTTGAGGCGCCACACGCAACGCACAAAGATCGTTCCAAACCGCAAAGACCTTATCGGAGTTCTTCTCCAGAATCAGGTCGTTCAGCTCGTAAGCACGCGCCTGCACGGTCTTCACACACAAAAGCTCCAGAGCATCCCGCGTGATGGGGCCGTTGCAATATGCGGCGATTTTATCGATCTCGGTGAGCATGGATTCCATGTTCCGCTCCTCCACCGAGAGGAAATACGAAACGTCAGCAGAAGAAATCTCGCATCCGCGACGGCGGAATTGCTGAGCAACCCAACGGGCGAGGGTCGCATCGTCCACAGTCTGAACCTCAACCATCAATCCGTTTTTCTCCACGAAGGAGCGGAAGGTCTTATACGATTTCGTCCGAAGGTCGGGAAGCTCGGTCTGCTGATAAACGACAACGACGGTATCCTCGGGGATCTCACAGTATTCGCTCGTCAAAAATTCCGAAACGGAGGACGTTACGGGCAGATCGGAGATCAGCATCAGCTTATATTCTCCCGCAGGACACAGCCAAAGCTCCTCGGAGAAGGATGCACCGTCCGTGGCCTTGCCGTCGTACCGGTGAAGATCCGTATCGGTGCGATCACCAAGCACGGCATCGATCAGGGATTTGAGATAAAAACGCTTGAGATAAGGCTCCGAACCGAAGAAATAATAGATGCGCCGAAAAGATCGTTCTTCCAGATCCCGCTTCAAAAGATCAAGACTCATAATCGGAAGCAACCTCCATCTTGACGCCGTCGGAACGGATCAGAATCGTTGATAAAGCATCAGTTCTCAGAACCTTTACTCCGGCATAGGAAAGGCGGGACAAAACCTCCTCGGTGGGATGTCCATACGTATTTTTCGCTCCCACGGAGATCACGCCGTAAACGGGATCCGTCGTTTCCAAAAACTGAGAGCACGAGGAGCTCTTGGAGCCGTGATGAGGAATCGAAAGAACGTCACACTTCAGATTTTTCCCGTAAGCCGTCACCAGGCGCTTTTCCGCAGACGAGGTAATGTCTCCGGTAAACATGGCACGAAACTCACCGTATTCACAGAAACCGACGATGCTGTTCTCGTTCTGATCCTCGGAAACGGGATTCAGGTGCTTGGTCAGCATCCGAAGCGTAGACCCTCCAAGAGTCCGTTCCGCATCCGCCTCAAGCACGGTAAGCGTCGCCCCCTCCTCTGCCGCCAGCGTCACGATCTGTGCATAGAGCGCAGGATCACCTTCGGTATAAGGAATAATAATTTCAAGGATCTTCTTCTCCTCACAAAGATCTGCCAAACCGTTTGCATGGTCATCATGAAGATGGGAGATCAGGACGAATTTCACGGTATCTACGCCCGCAGACGTAAGATAATCCGCGGCAACCTCCCCGGGGCGCTTAGTACCCCCGCAATCGACCACGTAGGCTTCCCCATCCAGAACGGAAACAAAGCAGTTCCCCTGTCCCACGTCAAGAAATGCAACCTGCAGAACCCCCTCAGCGGGAGCAACGCTTCCCTCCGTGATATCGGAAACGACGCTGTCCGCCGCCTGATACACGGTCAAAAGGGCGATCACTGCAAGAACGACACCCACCCCACGGCGGATCAGATGCTTTTGCTTCTTCTTGGATTTTGTCTTCCCTGCGGGAACAAAAAAGCAAAATACCGCAAGCAACAGAGCTACCCCACCGATCACCCATTTCAGCTCGGTGGGAAGATGATCGGCAGATTCCATCAAGGAAGAAGCATATTCAAGAATTTCGGTCATAAATTTCACTCCGTATTTCAGAAGATACCCTAACAATCGAAGGAAGGGCAACAGGAACGGGATCCATGCAAAGCAAAGAATCGCCAGCGTTGCAAAGAAACAAATCTCGAGGATCGGTAAAATGATGGGCGACAAAAACAAGGACCATACCGAATAGCCGTCCAGCCGCAGCCACAACAGAGGCAGCGTAAACACAAACGCCGCCACAGACATCCCGAACAGAGACACAAGATTTCGCAGAACCGATCCGCAGATCACGTTCCAACGGACAAACAATCCCTGCACCAAAACATCTGTAATGGGTTTTGCCAAAAGTAAGATTCCGAAGGCGGCGGCAAAGGAAAGCTGAAACGAAAGCGAAAGCGCCGCACCCGGAGATGCCAGAAGGATCAACACTGCGGCAATGCCCAAACGGTTAAACCGATCCGATCCCAGCGCAAACAATCGATGGGAAAACAAAACTCCATTCATAATCACGGCACGGCAAACCGATGGGGTGAAGCCCGCCAGAAGGAGGATCACGCCCAAAGATAAAAGCGAAAGGATCAGCCGCAGGCGCAAGCTTCGCACCTTTTGAAGAAAGAACAGAACAAACGAAACGAAAATCGATACGTGAAGACCGGAAACCGCAACGATATGAAGCATTCCCGTGTCCTCAAGGGTCAGATAGTCCCAATCGGACAGCATCGTCTTATCGCCCGTAAGCATGGCATAGAGAAATCCGTGCTCATCACCGCCCACGACGCGAAGCAGGGTCTTTCCGACGTATCTGCGAAGCGAGGCAGACACCGTTGTAAAGGACGGCTCGGGATCGGAAACGATCACGTCGGCAGAGGAGGTTCTGAGCCTTGCGTTGAAAACGATCCCCTCCGACAGATTCTCGAGATAATAGGCATCGGCGGTTCGCTTAAAGGTAAACTCCGCTGTGATCGTACCGCCCGCAGAGGTCAAGGCATCGGGACCAAAGAAGACGAATTTCTGAGAAAAAGTGCCGTCCACGGGACGAACAACGTAGCGGTAAATCCCGTTATCGTTGATCTGCGGATCCTCAACAAGAACGGCAGTCAGAACAACGGTCTCCCCCTCGTATTCGTCCCGCACCTCAAAATAATCGGTAACGGGAGCGTACAAAATCAAGGCAGAACAAAGAAAACAGCAACAGCCGTACAGAATATCCCTCAGAAGGCGTTTGCGAAAGGCAACGTAGCAGGGGATCGTCAAGAAGATCAAAAAGAAGGAAACCGCGCCCACGGGCAGGATCAGATCGGGAACCGCCCAGAACAGCAGAGACGCCGCAAGCAGAATGCACGCAGCGGTAAATGGCGCCCGCTTCATCCTTGCTTAAGAGTTACGATGGTAACACCGGTCTCCCCTTCCCCGTAAACGCCGAGTCGGAAGGATTCCACGTTGCGGTCACGGCGAAGCATGGCGTGAACACCCTGACGGAGGGCACCCGTGCCCTTTCCGTGAATGATACTGACGGTAGTCAACCCCGCCATGCGGCAATTATCCAAAAAGCCCTCCACAACGGGCTCTGCTTCCAGAATGTTCATCCCACGAAGGTCGATTTCATTGGAAGCATCGCGGGTATCTCTCCCCAGGGAGTAAACCGATTTTCCCTTGGGCTTTTCCGCAGCCTGCTTCTTTTGCTCCACAAGCTCCAGATCATCCAGCGAGATCTTCGTTTTGATGATCCCAACCTGAACAGAGACCTGCTTCTTGTTGTCGGGAAGGGCAAGGACCTCGCCCACCTTTCCAAGAGAAACGATGCGAACCGAATCCCCGATCCGCAGGGGGCGGGGCAAGGGCTTCTTTTCTTTTTTGGGGGCAACCTCAGCCTCCATGCGATCCAGCGTTTCGGCGGTGCTCTTCTGCACGGCCCCCACGCGCTCGCGGAAGTCGGCACGCTCCTTTTCCTTGCGCAGAGCGTCGATTTCGTCCAGCAACCGATCGGTATCACGGCGCGCCTGATCCACGATCTCCGCCGCCTTGCGCTTCGCAGCATCCAGCTGCGCCTGAGCCTTGGCTTCGATCTCTTCCCGTTCTGCCTTGGCACGGTTCAGCGCGCATTGCGCCTCAAAGCGGAGATCCTCAGCCTGCTTTTTATCGTATTCCAAGGTCTTTCGGGTGGTTTCAAGATCCGCAAGAATGCTTTCTAGCTTTACGGTCTCATGATCCAAATGGTATTTCGCACCCTCCAGCACCAAATCGTCCATACCCAATTTTTTCGCAATGGCAAAGGCGTTGGATTTCCCGGGAATCCCCGTAATGAGGCGGTAAGTGGGGCGAAGAGTGGTCACGTCAAACTCACAGGAGGCGTTCTCCACGTCGGGAGTCTGCAGAGCGTAAAGCTTCAGCTCCGCATAGTGGGTGGTGCACATCACCCTTGCGCCCAGAGACTGCATGGATTCAATGATGGACATGGCAAGAGCGGCACCCTCGGAGGGATCGGTCCCGCTTCCCAATTCATCCAAAAGAACCAGCGAACGGTCGGTAATATGAGAAAGAATATCAATGATATTCACCATATGCGAGGAGAAGGTGGAAAGAGATTGCTCAATACTCTGCTCGTCCCCGATATCGGCAAAAATACGGTCGTAGAAGGAGACGGAGCATCCTTCCTTGGCGCAGATAAACAGCCCCGATTTCGCCATCAGACAGGCAAGCCCGAGGGTTTTGAGGGAAACAGTCTTACCGCCCGTGTTGGGACCGGTGACAATCAGAACGGAATAGTCCTTGCCGATAGAGATATCAATGGGAACCGCAACCTCCTTGGAGATCAAGGGGTGGCGTGCGGCGGTCAGAAGCGTGGCGCCGTCCTCGGTGATCTCGGGGCAAAATGCGGAAATTTCGGTGGCATAGCGTGCCTTTGCAAAGCAAAAATCAAAGAAGCAGACGGTTTTGAAATCGTGCACCAGCCAATCGGCACGCTCTCCCACCTGCTGAGAAAAGGACATGAGGATCTTATCGATCTCCCGCCGCTCTTCCGCGGCAAGGACCGAGATCTCGTTATTTGCGTTCACAACCGCCATAGGCTCGATGAAAACGGTGGCTCCGCTGGAGGAGGTATCGTGAACAAGACCGGGAACGTCATTTCGGCATTCGGCACGGACAGGCAAAACGTAACGGTCGTTACGGATGGTAACGATGGCATCCTGCAGGTACTGCCCCGCCGTTCTCAGATAATTATCCAGAACCGTACGGATGCGAGCACGGGCGGCGGCGGATTTTCTGCGGATATCACGCAGGGTGGAGGATGCGGCGTCGGACACCTCTTCGGGCGAGGGGAAGGCGGCGTTGATGGAATTTTCCAGAAGAACGTCGGTCACAAGCCCGTCAAAATATTCCGACAGAGCCCCGCTCTCCGAGGGACGGTTTTCCCGCAGGGAGCGAACGATCCGCAACAGATCCGCCACAGCGATCAGCTCAGAGATGGCAAGCGTTGCCCCGTTTTGGGCGCGGCGGGCGGCGGAAACGATATTTTTCAGATCGGAAAAGGAGGGGGCTCCGTACCGCTGCAGGATCTGAAGAGCTGCATCGGTTTCCGCCAACGCACGACGAGCATCCTCCGCCCGGTCAAAGGGGCGCAGATCCCGACAGTACTCCTTTGCGGAATCGGAAATGGCATGGACCGAGAGACGGTCCAAAATTTTGTAATACTCAAGAGAGCTCAGTTCATCCATAGTGAAATACCTTCAAAAAGTGATTACAATGACAAGGAACGATAATATGCGAGGGATGAAAATTCGGTGTCGCACACAAAGGCGACGTAATCGGACAGCAGCTTGGATAGATAACGGGCAGAATCCTCGCTGAGAGAAAAGAGATAGGCTTTCTTCCCGTCGTTTTCCGAAATATGCTTCAACGCCGAAACCATGCCTGCCGTCAGCGGATAGCCGTTTCCGCAATCCTCACAGAACAAGCCGTCGCGGAAGGACCATTTTGCAGGCGTTTTGCCGCAATTCACGCAGGAAACCGAGGGAAAAACCCCTTCGATGATGCAGAATTTGGTTTCAAACACCAGCTTGATCAGACGCTCGTCCAATTCGGTGGCGCTGAGAAGATACAAGGAATTGAGCAGAAGCGAGCAAAGCGCCGCCGCATCGGTCTCTTCCCCGCTCTTTGCGGCAACGTCGGCAAAATACTGCGCCAGGGACAGGCGTGAAATATCCTCCCTAAGGCCGTAAAAGGCTTCGGCAACGTCGGCGGAATCCACCACGTACATACTTTTTCCCTTGAAGAGTTGATAATGAGAAAATACGAAATTCTGTGCGTACAAAACCGACTGTTTTTTATTTTTTCCCACAGAGCGGGCAAGAACAGTGATCCGACCGTGCTCGGGGGTCAGAAGAGTGAGGATCATATCCCGCTCCCCGTACGGCCGTGCCTTCAGGACGATCCCGTCGGTCTGCAATTCCATCAAGCACCGCCCCTTCCCCTTAGGAAATAATCAGAATTCGTTGTATTCGTTGATGAGATTTTCGTTGTTGCGCCAATCCTCACGGACCTTGACGCGGCATTCCAGATAAACCTTGCGTCCCAGCAGATTTTCGATCTCGGAACGGGCTTCGGTTGCGATCTTCTTCAGCATGGTACCCTGCTTGCCGATGATGATTCCCTTGTGGGATTCCTTTTCGCAAATAATGTTGACGAAGATCTCGGTCAGAGAGCCATCCTCCCGATCACGGAAGAGGACCGTCTCCACGGCGGTTCCGTGGGGAACCTCATCCCGCAGATTGCGAAGCAGCTTTTCACGGACCAGCTCGCCCGCAAGATAGCGCTCGGAGCGGTCGGTGGCGGCGTCGGTGGGATAATACGCCACGGGAGATTCCTCGGTGCGGCGAAGGATTTCGTCCAAAACGATCTTTACGCCGTCCTGCTGAAGGGCACTGATGGGAACCACCGAATCAAACTCATGAAGCTGAGTGTAATCGGAGATCACCTTCAGAATGTCCTCCTTGCGGACCTTGTCGATCTTATTGAGTGCAAGAATGCAGGGAAGCCCCGACGCCTGAATGCGACGGACAATCTCCCGTTCGGTGGAGCCGGGAGCGCGGCATTCCGCTACGAACAGAAGCAGATCCACGTCTCCGATGGATTCCTCCGCAACCTCGATCATGCGGGAGCCGAGCTTGTTTTCGGGACGATGGAAGCCGGGGGTGTCCAGAAATGCGATCTGAACGTCATCGGAATTATAAACCCCCACGATACGGCTTCGGGTGGTCTGGGGCTTATCGGAAATGATGGAGATCTTCTCTCCCAGAAGGGCGTTGAGCAGGGTGGACTTTCCCACGTTGGTACGCCCGATAATCGAAACGAATGCAGTTTTCATAAATACCTCACAAAATCATTTTTCGGATCTGCCCTTGGGCATTCCGTGAATAAAGAACAACGCTGCAACGATCAGCGTGAGAAGCAGGATCAAACGTAGGGGGGATTGCAGCTTTACGCCCACGCGCCCCCACCCCTCGGGGTCGGAAAAGAGATTTCCGGCACAGACCACCGATCCTACGGCGGCAACCAGAACCGCACCTGCGGCGGCGTCCTTTGCGTTTTTTGCCAGAGGATGCCTGTCCGCAGAAGAAAGGTCAACCGCATTCTCCACGGCAGTATTGACCAATTCCAACGCAGAGACGATGATGAAAAGTAAAATAAGTATCAGCCAATGGGATTTGGGAATTTCGTACAAAAAAGCGAACCATGAAACGAAAAACACGGCGCACAGATGAATGCGAAGATTTCGCTCCTCCCGAATCGACCGCCATATTCCCTGCGCCGCATAGCCGAAGGAACGGGCAAGAGCGGTAAGCAGTCGGATCATCGGCTCAGCCCCATTCCGCTCAGAATCGCTTCCTGGCGGGAGAACATTTCACGCTCCTGCTCGGGCCCGTCCACGTGATCGTACCCAAGACAATGAAGCACAGAATGAGCGGTCAGAAACGCAACCTCCCGCTCATAGGAATGACCGTATTCCTCCGCCTGCTTGTGGGCTCGCTCCAGAGAAAGCGCCATATCGCCCACGTACAGATAGGTCTCCCCTTCGGCAAGGGGGTAATCCCCCGAGGGGAAGGACAGAACGTCGGTGGGGCGGTCGATCCCGCGGAAATCACGATTCAGATCCTGAATTCCCCGATCATCCACCAAAAGGACCGACAACTCACTCTCTGCGGAAACGCCCTCGTATTCCAGCACCGCCGCAACGGTATTGCGGATCAGATCCTTCAGCGCCTTGGGAGTTTTCTCCTTTCGCTGTTGGTTGGTAAAGCTGACGTAACAACGACTCACGATCATATTCCTCCGTTATTTCTTGCCCGCAAAGGAATCGTAGGCACGAATGATCTTCTGAACCAGCGCGTGGCGCACCACGTCCTTGGCGGAAAGCTTGCAGATAGCAATATCGTCGATTCCCTCCAGAACCTTCATCGCCTGCTTCAGACCGCTCTGCTTCCCATCGGGCAGGTCAACCTGCGTAATGTCTCCCGTAATGACGATCTTGGAACGGAAGCCGAGACGGGTGAGGAACATTTTCATTTGCTCGCAGGTGGTATTCTGTGCTTCGTCCAGAATGATGAAGGAATCGTCCAGGGTGCGACCTCGCATATACGCCAGAGGGGCAACCTCAATAATATTCTTCTCCAGATAGGAGCGGTAGGTGTCAACACCGAGAAAATCAAACAGGGCGTCGTGGAGCGGGCGCAGGTAGGGATCGACCTTATCCTGCAGATCTCCGGGCAAAAAGCCCAGCTTTTCTCCCGCCTCCACCGCAGGTCGGGTCAGAACGATGCGGTCCACCTGCTTATTCCGAAGGGCAGTCACAGCCATAGCAACGGCAAGGTAGGTCTTCCCCGTTCCCGCAGGACCGATCCCTAGGGTGATGGTGTTGGAGCGGATGGCGGAGACATACTCCTTTTGCCCCAGAGTCTTGGGCTTGACGGGCTTTCCGCGGGAGGTGATGCAAATGCAATCGCCGCCCAGAGTTGCAAGGGAATCCTCCTTGCCCTCACGCACCGAAAGGATGAAGTAGGCAACGGTCTGACCGTCGATCAGCTCTCCCTTGCGGGCAAGGTCGGTCAAAAGCTCGATGACCTTTTTGGCATCGGCAACGTCCTCGGGTTCTCCCGAAATTTTCAGCTCCTCACCCCGATTGGTCACGCTGACACCCAGCTCAGTCTCGATGCGGCGGATGTTTTCGTCCAGCTGTCCAAACAGATTGGAGAGGATCTCCAACGATTCAAAGGTTAAAATTTCTTCCACGATTTACTGTCCTTTATCATCAAAATAAAATTCTTTGTCCTCGCAAATATCAACGATCAGGCTTCGGGTCTTCGTCAGCGTAACGGACCGATTCGCATGCGTTACCGTTTCATACTCAGACTCGATCTCAATGCCGTTGAGACGAACCCGATCGACTTCGTTCAGAGAATTCCGCGCCATTTCCAACGCTTCTTCAGCGGTATAGGAAACCGAAATCGGCTCGGTCTGATAATAACGTATCTCGGTCAACAGAATCGGAACATCTGCGCGATCCCCCAAAGAAAGGCACTTGGTTTCGGTTACGGTATCAAAAGATTCGAAGGGGCAATCCTTCCGAAACGACAGGGAAAACTCCTTGCCGAAAAAGCTCCAGACCCGACGGACGAAAACTCTTCCCGTCCGCTCGCAGCGCACCTGCTCCAGAGGCACCGTTTGGGAGGAAACATCAGTAACACGGGCTAAGATCTCCGCCTTGGAGTGAACTACGTAATACCCCAAGCGGGTATCCATGATCCCTCCCACCAAGAGGTCCCCCTTTTGAACGGTCTGCCCTTTTGCGACATAGCGAATTCCTTCCCGAACGAGAACCGATACGATCTGCCCGTCCCGCGACGCCACGATATTACAGGGAGTACGATCGGTCAGATCGGGGGCGTCGGAGGCAAAGCGGACGTCCACGACGGCGCGCGCCCCCTGCATGGTGATTGCGGCAAACACAAGGTCGTCTCGCGCAAGCAGAAGATCGTATTTCAACTCACGAAAATCCGTCGAAGGTACATAAGATCCGACGCCGAAGCCCGAATTCAGAAGCACGGAACGGATCTCCCGCTCTCGGACGGGATCCGCGTTGGGGATCTCCACCGACCAGACAAAGCGAGGAAGAATGAGCATCAGAGCGAAATACAAAAATACACCGAGAAAGATCCCCGGACGCAGGCGGTACCGCTTCAGCGTTTCCCAAAGTCCGAACCGTCCGCGGACCTCCACCGTAACGCCGCACTTCCGTGCCAGAACGTCAAGACGGGACAACGCAAAGGAATACAGCTTGACCCGAATGATCCCCGGACAAACCCGACGGATCTCCCACAGATCGATTTCCCGCTTCATGCACAGAGAAAGAAACGCCTCCCCGTACACGCCTCGGATCTCAATTATAGCATAACCAAGAATCCAGCGAAAAAAGCCCCACAAAAGATACATGGATCAGCCCTCGAATTCTACCGAGGATACGGTACCCCGAACCACAACGGTGCTTTCCGAAAGATTACACAGATCCAGATCGATCCCGTTGATGCGGATCAAGCGCTTCCCCGCACGAAGCTTTACGGTTTCGGGCTCATATTCAAGAATCCCATCACACAGATCCACTCGGATACGGGAATTTCCGAGCAGCTCCATCGGCGGAATCGGGCTTTGCTGCGGATATTGTTTCATAAAACCACTCCTTCCGAAACATGGATATTCACGAAGGGAAGATTTTATGAACGCCTTTAATTATTATATTTAATATCCATCGTATTATTATAGCACAGTTTGCGATATTTGTCAATACAAACGGAGAAAAGAAAAACGGAAGAGTCGAAAAATCAACTCTTCCGTATTCGTTATTTCTTTTGAGGTGAACAGCAACGCACACACAGATCACATTCAGAATAGCGACCCGTCTGAGAATATCCGCGGGAGCGGTACTCCAGACACGCGGACTCATCAATAATATCCTTGCGGGGAATGCGGGCGCTCCATTTTTTGTTCTTCAGACATCCCACGGGGCAAGCGTCAACGCAGGCGCGGCAATCTCCGCAGTTATTCCGTCGAAGATAGGTGTTGACGGGCAGATCCGCATTGATGTAAATGCGGCAGGAAACGAGATTGGAGCCGTAGATGGGGTGAACCACCCGATCGTTTTTTCCGAGCCAGCCCAGCCCAGCCCGCAGTGCCGCCGCCTTACGGGCAAGACTCTCGTCAATTTGGTTGGAATTCAACGGCATGGGAAGATTCTGGATCCCGCGGTCATTGAAGTAGATAGAAACCGAACGCAGGATCTCGTTGATACGGGTACGCTCCTTCAACAGGATATCGTGATACTTCTCGTCGGTCTCGTTACCGCTCAGTCGGTATGCCCGCATCAAAACCAGCGCCACGGAATACGTATCGCAATAGGGTTCTTCATCCACGGCATAAAAGCCATAGATCAGCCCCGAATAGCGATCCAGCGCATCGCAGAGATCAAGGTACGCCTCAATCCGATCGTCCACCGTCAGAGAAAGGGATGCCCCGTCATCAGTTCCGCGCTTGGACGGAGAAAATCCCATGCTTTGGAACCACTTTCGCTCCTGCTTCTTTGAAGGATCGGTCTGAAGGATCAGAGTCCCGCCACCCCGTTCGGCAACCGAACGGATCATGGAACGCACAAGCTTACGTCCTGCGCCGTCATGGCGGTAATCCTCGTCTACGGCAATGTGCGAGATTCGATACGTATCACTTTTCAAATCACGCAAAATACCAAAGCCAACCTGCGTTGCGCCCTGAAACACGCCGAAGCATTCGGTCTGCTCCGAGATCTTCATCATATTGGTATTTTTCGGCAACAACTCGCCCGTATTTTTACGGTCGGTAGTCTCGTTGAACGATTCATAGAGAATACGGAATGAAGTCTGCTGCACGGCGGGGCGGGTCATGTCCAGTTTTTTTACGGTGTAACGTGCCACGTGGGATCCTGCCTTTCTGATTCGGAACGCATAATGTCCCTGTTGTGTGTCATATGATGCTGTTGGTGGTGTATGTGAAACAAAAAAAATTTGTAAAGAATGCGATCGCGGCCTGCTCTGTGACAATACTGATGAGCATCGTCGGAATGATATTCCGAACCTACATTTCAAACCGAATCGGATCGGAGGGGATGGGGCTGCTTCAGCTGGTCATGTCGGTCTATCTTCCTGCGTGCACGCTTGCCTCTTCGGGGGTTTACGTAGCATCCACGCGACTGTGCGCGGCGGCGGTAGCGCGGAAGGACCGACGTGTATCGGATATGGTAACAAGCTGTCTTCTATACGGATCAGCCTTTGGAACGGCGGCATTTCTTCTCTTATTTTTCGGAGCCGGATTCATTTCGGATCGTTTACTTTCCTATCCGCAAGCGGAAACACCACTGAAGATCCTTGCATTCGCCCTTCCCTTTCTTTCAATATCGAATGCGCTGCAGGGATTTTTTCTGGCTTTGAGAAGCGCCGCCTACGCTACTGTTTTGCAGGTAACGGAGGACGTAACCAAGATTGCCGCAACCGTGATCCTGTTTGCGGTTTTTGCCGGTCACGGACCTACAATTGCCCTTTGCGCCATGGTTGCGGGCATGGCGTTGGGAGAAATCGTTTCATGCCTCTGCGGATACGTACTGTATCTGCGAAAGAGAACTCGCTTACCCGCGGGAGAATACCGCACCGAGGGGAACCTTCTTCGTGAAGTCGTAAGAATTGCGCTACCCTGTGCTGTTGGAGGTTATCTGAGATCGGGAATGGGGATGCTCGAAAGCATCCTTATTCCGCACGGACTGACGGCATCGGGCTTGACCGAAGAGCAAACGCTGGCGACCCTGGGAAAACTGGAGGGCATGGCGCTTCCGATCCTGCTGTTCCCTGCATCGTTTCTCGGTGTCATATCAAAATTATTGGTTCCAGAGATTGCGGCAGAGCGCGCGGTCGGAAACGACATAAAAAACAAAAAGACAACAGAAGACATCCTGAGAACAACCGCAACGTTCGCCATATTCGTCGGATGCTTTTCACTCCTGTTCGGCAAGAGGCTTGGAATGGCAATCTACCATGACACAGCCTGCGGAACCTATCTTACAATACTTTCGCCCCTGGTGCCGATTCTATACGCAGATAAGGTTATTGACGGAATGATGAAGGGGTATGACAAGCAAATGAGTACGCTGAAGATCAATCTGATCGACTCTGCGTTTCGAACAGTTGCGGCATTGCTGATCCTACCCAAAATGGGGATCAACGGATACATCGCGATTCTGTACGTCGGATCAACGTTGAATTTTCTGCTCTCCTATTTCGCTCTGAGACGGACCTGCGGACTTCGCTTCCCCGTCCGCGAGGGAATCCTCAGAGGAGGGCTGGCGGCGCTTGCCTCCATGCTTCCGCTGAAGATCGCAGAGAAGCTCTGCGGGATCACGATCCCATTGGCTTTGGGGACCTCGATCCTACTGTTCCTTCTGTTCTTGAACGGACTTTCAACCGCGGGAAGCCACGGAAAGCATCAAAAACTCATAGGCAAGCATACAAGTGGGTGAAATGTTCCATTCGGAGGGCTGCTCGACCCGAATCGGATGGCCGTTTTCTCTGAGCGGCGGAAATACCAGATCGATCTGGCAGGTGGATGCTCGGGTAGAATATTCTACCCGCAGATCTCCCCCAAGGGATCGGATGCGTTGACGGACAGAGAACAGTCCCGTAGAGATCCCGGTAAGATCGGTCTCACAGGGCTCGTCCAGGGAGCTGCGAAGATGCGACGC
>JAFPBP010000279.1 GCA_017424085.1 Clostridia bacterium | reverse complement strand
GACGCTGTGATCATCGACGAATGCTCCATGGTGGATCTTTGGCTCTTCGATCATCTTCTGGACGCTCTGCCCATCAAGTCCCGTCTGATTTTGGTGGGAGACGTAAATCAGCTTCCCCCCGTGGGACCGGGAAGCGTATTAAAGGACATTCTTTCCAGCGGGTGCGTTCCCGCCGTGGAGCTGACCGAAATCTTCCGACAGGCGCGGGAGAGTCTGATCATCACCAACGCCCACGCCGTTCTCCACGGAGAAATGCCCGTGCTGAACGAAACCAAAAAGGACTTTTTCTTCCTCGCCGCAAATCATCCGCAGGCGGCGCTGGATCTGGCGGTCTCGCTGGCGGCAAAGCGGCTTCCCGCCGCCTACGATTTCTCCCCCGCCACCGACATTCAGATCCTATCCCCCACCCGAAAGGGAACGGCGGGAACGGCGAATCTGAACCGTGCCCTGCGGGAGGAGATCAACCCGCCCGCTTATAATAAAAAAGAACTGACCTTTCGGGATACGGTCTTTCGGGAGGGAGACAAGGTGATGCAGATCCGCAACAACTACGATCTGATCACCGAGCGGGACGACGGCACTCTGGACGCAGGAATCTACAACGGAGACCTTGGCATCGTGGAGGCGGTGATCCCCGCCCAGGAGAGTCTCATCGTCCGATTCGACGATAAACGAGTTACCTACACCAACGAGACCCTGGAAGAGCTGGAGCCCGCCTACGCCATTACGGTGCACAAGAGTCAGGGCAGTGAATTCAAGGCGGTGATCCTCATGGTCTCGGAGGGGGCAGACGTTCTGTTCACCCGAAACCTGCTCTACACCGCCATGACCCGCGCAAAGCAGCTGCTGATCGTAGTGGGATCGGCGGCACGATTGAAATACATGATTGACAACGTGACGGCAGACAAGCGCTACAGCGGATTGAAATTTATGCTCCAAGCGTTGCATTGAGGTTCTTATGGATCTGACAAACCCCACACAAATCAAGGATCTGCTGGAACGGCACTCCTTTCATTTTTCCAAAACCTTCGGGCAGAATTTTCTCATCACCGCCCGCATCCCCGAAAAGATCGCAGAAGGCGCAGAGATCGACGAAAGCACCACGGTGCTGGAGATCGGACCGGGCATCGGATGCCTGACCCGCTGTCTTGCGGCGCGGGCAAAAAAGGTGGTCACCGTGGAGATCGACGATCGCCTGCTCCCCATTTTGCAAGAAACGCTGGGGGATCTGAGCAACGTGCAGGTGGTTCACGGGGACATTCTCAAAACCGATCTGAACGCCCTGTTGGGAAACGAGGAAAAGCTGGCGGTCTGCGCCAACTTGCCCTATAACATCACAACCCCCATTCTGGTCTATCTGCTGGAAAGCGGACTTTCCTTTGAATCCATTACGGTAATGGTGCAAAAGGAGGTGGCGCAACGGTTCTGCGCCGAGCGGGGGAGCAAGGATTACGGGGCGATCACCCTGTTTCTGAACTATTACACCAAGCCGAAGATGCTCTTTTCGGTGGGGGCGGGGAATTTCCTGCCCAAGCCCCGCGTGGATTCCGCCGTACTGCGGCTTCAAGCCATTCAGCCCCCCGTGGATACCCCGCCCGAAGACCTGTTCCGTCTCATCCGAGCCGCCTTTTCCATGCGTCGAAAGACCCTGCAGAACACCTTGGCGTCGGCAGGGATCTCCAAGGAGCGGACCGCCGCGGCATTGGAAGCGCTGAACCTGCCCGCCACCACCCGTGGCGAAGAGCTGGGGCTTGCGGAATACGCGGCGCTGGCACGGGAATTGGACAAAACCGAACAATAAAACGCTTTACGAGGAGATATATTATGCCGAGCGATATCTTACCCTTCCGCATGGCGGGAAATCTCTATTTCGTGGGCACCCGCGCCCAATCCTCCCATCTCATCGACACGGGAGACGGGCTGATCCTCATGGACGTGGGCGACGAAGCCAACGCGGATTTCGTTCTGGAATCCATTGCGACGCTGGGCTTTGACGTGAAAAACGTCAAGCACATCCTTCTCACCCACGGGCACTACGACCATTCCCACGGGACCATGAAGATCAAGGAAAAATGCGGCGCGCCCGTTTACCTGTTCGAGCCCGACGTGAAATACCTCAACGGATTTCTGCCCGACGTTTATCTGAAGGACGGGGACGTGATCCGTCAGGGAAATACGGAAATTCTCTGCCTCTTCACTCCGGGGCACACGGAGGGGACCGCCTCCTATTTCTTCGATCTGACCGAGGACGGCAAGACCCTTCGGGCGGGCACCTTCGGAGGGGCGGGAACCAATCAGCTGAAAAAGGATTATCTGGATAAATATCATCTCTCCTACCATCTGCGGATGCTCTTCCTCCAAACCATTCAGCGGCTGAAGGGACTGCACGTGGATCTCTTCATCGGGAACCACGCATGGCAGAACAGCACCCCAGAGGGACGGGAGGCGCTGATGGCAGGGGAACCCAATCCCTTCATCGATGACACCCGCTGGGGCGTGTTTTTGGGCAAATTGGAGGCGCGGATGAAGAAGATCATGCGGGAAGAAAGCCGCACGAAATTCGTCAATTACGCCCACCGTGGCGCCAGCGAATATTACCCCGAAAACACCATGATGTCCTTCTGCCACGGGCTCTCCATGGGAGCCAACGGCATTGAGACCGACGTACGCCGCACCAAGGACGG
>JAFPBP010000278.1 GCA_017424085.1 Clostridia bacterium | reverse complement strand
GAGAAGGCGTCGTCCCCCGACATGCGGATGACCCCGATGGCAGCCCGAAAGGGGGCTGTGGCAAGTGCGGCTATGGTTTCCATGTTAAACCTCTTATGCTTCGTCCTCCATCATACCGTCCACCGTATCGTACTTCTTGTAGCTTTCGGGAGAACGGGACATTTCCTGCGCCTCCTTCATGGCTTCCAGCGTGATTCGGTTGGGGATCTCGCGGGTGATGGAGAAGGGGATTCCCCCCTCGTAGAGCATTTGCTTCAGAAAAATATTGACTGCGGTGGAAAGATCCAGCCCCAGATCGGCAAGCATCGCTTGCGCTTTTGCTTTGGTTTCGGCGTCAATGGTGATGTTTGTGGAAACTTTCGGCATACGAACCACTCCTTTCAAGGATAGTATATCATATTACGTGCGATTTGTCAACATGTTATGTGCATTTTTTAACATAATATTCTGTTGTATGCGCATGGTTTGTTCTGTCAATACAAGAACATTGCATCTCCGAAGGAGAAGAAGCGATACCGCTCGTCCACCGCGTGCTCGTAGGCGCGCAGGATATTTTCGCGGGTGGAGAAGGCGGAGACCAGCATGATCAGGGTGCTTTCGGGCAGGTGGAAGTTGGTGATCAGCCGATCGATGACCTTGAATTCAAAGCCTGGGTAGATGAAAATGTCGGTCTCGCCGCTTTCCGCCTGCAGGGGCAAGCCGCGCCGCCCCGCCGTTTCCAGAACGCGGGTGGCGGTGGTCCCCACGGCGGTGACCTTTTTCCCCGCCGCCTTGGTCTCGTTGATGAGTTGGGCGGTCTCGGGGGGGAGGATGTAATATTCCGAATGCATTTTATGGGTGGTGGGATCCTCCACCTTCACGGGGCGGAAGGTTCCGAGCCCCACGTGCAACGTCACCGAGGCGATCTTGACCCCCTTTTCCCGCAGAGCGTTGAGAAGCTCGGGGGTGAAATGCAGCCCCGCCGTGGGCGCCGCAACCGACCCCTCCGCGCGGGAATAGACGGTCTGATACCGCTCCGCATCCCCCAATTTTTCATGAATGTAGGGGGGCAGGGGCACCTCGCCCAACGCCTTGAGCTTGTCGGTCACGTCCCCCTCGGGAGAGGAAAAGGCGATGAGGCGGTTTCCGTCGTCCAGCACCTGCAGGACCTCCGCCGTCAGATCGCCCAACAGCAGGATCTGCCCCTCCCGTGCGTTTCGCCCCGGCTTGACCAGGCATTCCCAGCGGTCGTGGGCGTGGGGACGGAGCAGGAAGATCTCCACCGCTCCCCCCGTGGGGCGCTTCGCCTGCAGGCGTGCGGGAATCACGCGGGAATCGTTGACGATCAGGCAGTCCCCCGCCTCAAAATAATTCAATACGTCTCCGAAGACTCCGTCGGTCAGGTTCCCCGTTTTGCGGTCCACCGTCAAAAGGCGGCTGGCGTCCCGTTGGGTGAGGGGGGTCTGGGCGATGAGCTCCTCAGGCAGATGATAGGAAAAATCCGACAGTTTCATGGCTTGGCTTCCTTATAAAAATCTCTTTACCTTACAGTATACCACATTTTTCCGTGAATTGCAAGGAAGAAAATGTTACAATCTGTCACCCCAGCAGAACGTCCAGCAGCATCATCACCGAAAAGCCCACTCCGAAAAACACCGTCCCTCCGTGGGAGCCCCCCTCGCTTCCTTGAGGGATCAGCTCCTCCACCACCACGAACAGCATGGCGCCCGCCGCAAAGCCCAGACTCCAGGGGAGAATGGGGGCAAGCAGGGGCGCCGCCGCCAGCATCAGCCCGCATCCCGCAGGCTCCACCAGCCCCGACAGGGTCCCCCACCAAAACGCCCTTCCCTTGGGCGTGCCGCCCGACCCCAGAGGCAGGGAAACGATGGCGCCCTCGGGGAAATTCTGCAGAGCGATGCCCAGCGCCAGCGCCGTCACCGTGGCGGGGGTGATTCCCGCATCCCCCTGCGCCAAGCCCGCCAGCACCACCCCCACCGCCATGCCCTCGGGCAGGTTATGAAGGGCAACGGCTAAGATCATTTTTTTCTCCGAGGTGGGGTTTAGGGGAATGAGATAATCCAGCAGGATCAGAAATCCGATCCCCAGCCAAACCCCGCCCAAAGCGGGCAGGATGGCAAAAACGCCCCAATGTGCCGCATGCTCCAAGGCGGGAAGCAGGAGGCTCCAGACCGTGGCGGCGGTCATCACCCCTGCGGCGAAGCCCAAAAGCGCCCGTTGCAGGGCGGGATGGAGGCGGTCTTTCATGAAAAATACGCACGCCGCACCCAGCGTCGTGCCGAGACAGGGCAGAATCAGCCCTTGGATGATTGCAAAGGTCATTTCGTACTCCTTTTCATGTGGTTACTCCAGTATATGCCGCCCTTTCCCGTCACGTCCCGCAGGGGGTCTGCATAGGATGAAAGGAAGCCCTACGGGGCACCGAGAGGAGAGATTTGCCATGAAACGACCCTTGTTCTGCGGCAGTGCCGCCGCTGTGACCACCCCGTTTTTTGCCGACGGCACCGTAGATTTTGAAACCCTGGGACAACAGATCGAATTTCTGCTGGCGGGAGGCACCGACGGGATCGTCTCCTGCGGAACCACGGGGGAAAGCGCCGCTCTCAGCGAAAAGGAGCGCCTGTCGGTCATCGAATATACGGTCTGGAAGGTGGGGGGACGGGTGCCCGTGATCGCCGGAACGGGAACGAACTGCACGGCGCAGAGCGTGTCCCTCACCCGAAGCGCCGCCGCTCTGGGCGCCGACGGAGTCCTTGCGGTCTGCCCCTATTATAACAAGCCCACGGGGGAGGGGTTATATCGCCATTTTTCCGCCCTTGCCGATTGCTCCGCCCTGCCCGTGATCCTGTATACCGTCCCTTCCCGCACGGGGGTGGCTCTGCCCGTGGAGGTGGCAAAAAAACTGTCGGAGCATCCCAACGTGGCGGGGCTGAAGGACGCTTCGGGAAGCCTTGCCTACGGGGCACAGATCCGTCACGCCTGCGGGGACGATCTTCCTCTGTACGCAGGGGACGACGCCACGGTTCTGCCGATCCTGTCGTTGGGCGGGGTGGGGGTGATCTCGGTGGTGGCGAATATTTTGCCCCGAATCGTTCATACTTTATGTGAGAGATGGTTTTCGGGGGATCGAGAGGGCGCTCTGGAGCTTCAACTGCGCCTGCAGCCTCTGATTTCCGCCTTGTTTACCGAGACCAACCCCATTCCCGTCAAATACGCTCTGGAGCGGCTGGGGTTTGCCTCGCAGAATCTGCGCCTGCCTCTGTGTCCCTTGAGCGAGAGGGGGCGGTCGGCGGTGGATGGGGCGCTGTCCCCTTGGATCGGAGGATACGATGAAATTTAATCCCGAGGAATCGGTGACGGGGGCATCCTTTCGCCCCGATGCGGTGCTGTTGATCTTCTCCCGCGGGCGCTTGCAGGAGGTTTTGGAGGTGCTGGAGCGGGAGGGGATCGCCGTGGAGTCCTTTCTGGTGGAGCGGGAGCGGGTGACGGCGGCGGTCTTTTTCCCCGAGGGGCGGGAGGATCTGCCCGACGTGTTGTTTCGGCAGGGGATTTTGTCGGAGGACGGCTTTTTTCGCCTCATTCTGCGGGGGAGCCGCCTCTCCGAGGGACAGGGCATTGCCGCTTTGTGGGAATCGGTGCTGGCACGGGAGCAGATCCCCGTTCGCCTCGCCTGCTCCGACAGCATGGGCGTGACCCAATATCTCCCCACCGCCCGCCGCTTCGCCGTGTCGGAATTGCTGAATCGCACGTTCGGGATCCGAACCCTCTGACCGATATTTTTTACGGGAATTTCGGTACATTTTTGTAAACCCCCTTGCAATGCGGCGGATTTTTCGGTATAATAAAAATACGGGAAGACCGTACACACACACACAACGTCGCCGAGGAGGTCATTATGAAATTTTTTCCCTTGAAATTCACCGTGGAAGAACCCCCTGCTCCTAAGAAAAAGAGCAAAAAGGGTGCGCTCATCACCCTTGCCGTTGCCCTTCTGATCCTGCTGGCAAGCGGCGCGCTGTTCCTTGCCCGCCTGCGGAAGCGCCGCCGTGCCGCCGAGGTTGCGGAGGACGATTATTACGCCACCCAGCCCGATGCCGACGATTTCTCCGAGGAAGCAGAGAAATCCGCCGAAGCCGAAGACGCAACCCCCGAAGAATAAAAAGAATCACCCTTTCAAACCGAAAGGGTGATTTTTTATGGGGGAGTAAGCCTTGCGCAAAAGACAATCCTTCAGTCGCCTTCGGCGGACGGGGGGAGGTACGTTCTTTCTTTTCGGGTGAAAAGAAAGAACCAAAGAAAAGCTAAGGTCGGCGGAATTCTTCCGCCGAGGGAAAGATATTCTGACTCTTATGCACCAACGTTCTTTTTTTCAGCATTCAAGAGTTTTCTCTCGGATGGTAAAGATAACAATGAGCAGCGCACAAGCGCAAGCCCGCCCTTAGTAAGGGAGGGGGGACCACGAAGTTAAGTGAGACTCTAAAAATTCAAGCCGTAGGCGCAGGATTTTTAGCTAAGTCGAACTTATGCAGTAGCGAAGCGGAGCTGGTGGG
>JAFPBP010000031.1 GCA_017424085.1 Clostridia bacterium | reverse complement strand
GATCGATCTGTGGCAAACGTCTGCAAGGAATGCAAAGCAACATCTTGCATGCCCACTCGCAGTTCTCAAAGCCTGGATCATCGGGCTTTTGGCGGGGTTTCCCTCGGCGGCGGACAGCGTTTGCCGTGCGGTCCAAAATGGATCCATGTCGAAAACCGAGGGGGAACGTTGTCTTGCTTTTACGAACAATCCCGGGATCGTTTTCGTGATCTGCGCCGTGGGGAGTGGAATGTACGGCAGTTTTACGGTGGGCGCTTATCTTTGGATCATCCAGACCGTAACGGCGTTGCTCGTCGGGGTATTGATGATGAAGCGCCGTCCTTTTCCCAATGCAACCATGCCCGCAGAGGGCGCTCCCGATCCGACCGACTTTCCCAAAGCGGTGGTTTCTTCGGTTCGGGCAGTGCTGAACATCTGCGGCTTTGTTGTCTTTTTCCGAGTCTTAACCGACGTCTTGACCCCATCGGACAGCGGGATCTTCAAGACCGTTCTGTCGGGGCTTCTGGAAATGACCTGCGGGATCTCTCAATTAAACCCTGCAGAAAGCATCGCCCTGCCACTTTCTTCTCTGATGCTGGGGTGGTCGGGCTTCTCCGTGCATTTTCAGATCGTCAACGCCGTTTCAAAGACCAATCTATCGTTACGCCCTTATTTCATCGGAAAAATTCTGCAGGCGATCCTGTCTGCGCTTTTCACCATAGCAACCATGCCCTTTTTATACGCACGACCGTTCGCACCCGCAAACGTCTTTTGTCTTACGCTCTCAGCTGCAGTCGCCGTTTTTACGCTTCTGGCACGCTTCGGAAAGGAGAATTCTCATGGAAAACGAAATTTTCGAGCAAGAAAGGCAACGCCTTGACTACGTCAACGAATATATTGATCAGACCTTGTTTTCGGAAATGCCCAACGAGGCAAATCTGAGACAGTCCATCATCGAGGAACGCCGCAGAATCTGGAACGATTACAGCGGCGATCCGTCGAACGTGGATCTGATGCAGGCGAATCAAACCCTTGAAATGGATACAGAGCGGTATTTCCGCATTCGGGACAAGCTCTATTTCCTCCAGAAAATGCGCAACTCCCCTTACTTTGCCCGCATTGATTTCAAGGAGGAGGGGTATGACGATGCGGAATCCTTCTACATCGGCTCCTTATCTCTGATCGACCATCGGACCTACGATATCCTTATCTGTGACTGGCGTGCCGACATTGCGTCCCTTTTTTACGATGCCACTCTGGGACCTGCGGAATACAAATGCAACGAGGGAGTGATCCGAGGGGATATCTCCCTGCGCCGTCAGATCAAGATCGAAAACGGAGAATTGCAGTACGTTTTTGACAACGGCATCAATATTACCGACCCCATTCTTATGGAAGAATTGGGGAAATCCTCCGATGCGAAGCTGAAGACGGTGATCAACACCATTCAGAAGGATCAGAATGCGATCATTCGTGATCTGAATGCAGACCTGCTTCTGGTGCAGGGCACGGCGGGAAGCGGAAAAACCTCCGTGGCGCTTCACCGCATTGCATATCTTCTGTATAAATACAGAAATTCGGTAGCAGCGCAGGACATTATTATTTTTTCGCCGAGTGAGGTCTTTTCCGCATACATTGCGGAGGTCCTTCCCGCATTGGGCGAAGAGAACGCCGTTCGTTCGGATTTCTATCATTTTCTGGTACCTCAGGACGGAACGGAGCGTTATGCCGACCGCTCGGAGCAGATCGAAGCCCTGCTGCAAAGCGATGATCCGTTCCTGCGGGAGATGATCTCGGTCAAGGGATCGGTGCCGTTTGTCCGACAGTTGAGCGAATATTTCGACGAGCGCTATTCCTCTTTCCGAGTCTCTGAAAGCTTTACGTATTACGACGAAGTTTTGGCATCTGCGGACGAGCTGAATCAATGGTTTTTCACCGATTATGCGGAATATACCGCAGAACAGCGGGTAGGGAAGATCACTCTGCGGATCCTGGATGCGGCAGAGGATTGCAAGGAAGAATTCTGCCGTGCCTTTTTGGACGAAGCCACCGCGCACGGTATCGTTTCCCTTACCGACGAGGAGCGGGAGGAGCAATGCAACGCTATGTGGGAATCCTGCATGGCAGAGCTGAAGGATCGGATCCGCAAAACCTTCCTCATCCCCGAAAAGGATCTGTATCTTGACTTTTTGAAGCAAAGCTATCCCGAATATTACGCCTATTCCGCCGATCTGTTTTCCCGGGAAATTATCCCCTACGAGGATCTGTTCTGTCTGTCGTGGATCCGCGTTCGGTCGGGTGCCATCGCGCCCATGCGAACCGTGCGTCAGGTCGTTGTGGATGAGGCACAGGAATACCCGCCCATTGTGTATATGCTCCTTTCCGAGATTTTCCCCGCAGCACGCTTCACCATCCTCGGAGACATTTCTCAGCAGGTAGACGCAAAGATCCCCTCCGTTGCCTCGCTTGAAAAATTCTTCCCCACAAAGAAGACCGTTGCCTCCTTTGTTTTGAATAAGGGATACCGCTCCACCTATGAGATCAACTCCTTTGCGGAAAAATTCCGAACGGGAGACAAGGAGATTCGTATGGTGGAACGGCATGGTTCCGAGCCTGCAATCGTCCCCACGGTAAATGTCGAAGAGCAGATTATTGATATCATCAATAACTATCGCTCCCGCGGACACAAAACGAACATGATCCTTTGCAGAACGCAGGCGGAATGCGACGATCTTTACCGCAGACTGATGCATAAAATGCCCATCATCCGCATGCGCTCCTTTGATACCATTACTCCCGAAACCACCATCATTCTCCCCGTATACCTCTCCAAGGGATTGGAGGCGGACGGTGTGATCGTGGCAGGCGTTTCGTCGGCATGGAAGACGGAAGAGGATCGGAATTTGATGTACGTTGCAGCGACCCGTGCCCTTCACGAGCTGACCGTGCTCACCGAAGGAGACGAAATTCCCCTGCTTTCATAATCATTCTCTCAGATCTCCCAGAGCGTCCTTCAGCTTCAGAAGGGCGCTCTTTTCAATCCGAGAAACGTAGGAACGGGAGATTCTCAATCTCTGCGCCGTTTCCTTCTGCGTTTTGGGAGGTTCGGTTAAGCCATACCGAAGGCGGATCACGATCTTTTCCCGCTCCTCCAGAACCTTTTCCACGGCAGTAAGCACCCGACTCGCGCGCAGGTTGCGGTAAACGTCCTCAAGAATTGTGTCATCCTCGGCGACTACGTCCATCAAAGACAATGCGTTCCCATCCTTATCGGTGTCGATCTCTTCATGGATCGACACGTCGTTTGCCGTCTTTTTCAGACTGCGGAAATGCATCAGGATTTCGTTTTCAATGCAGCGCGACACGTATGTGGCAAGACGGATTTTTTTATCGCACCGAAAGCTGTCAATTCCTTTGATCAACCCAATGGTTCCGATTGAGATCAGATCGTCCTGCTCGTCGGCGGATGCGTAATATTTCTTAACGATATGCGCCACCAGCCGCATATTCCGCTCAATTAAAACTTCTCTTGCCTGTGGATCTCCGTTCTTCATTTTCCGCAGATAGTCCTCTTCCTGTTCCGCCGTCAGCGGCTGAGGGTACGATCCTGCGTTGCGGATATGCAGGATCAGAAGAAACAGATGAAACGGTAAGTGAAGCATGGTAAATCCTCCCAAAAGCAATTGTTGATTGAATATATGCACCCGGACTTGTCTGCTTTCTGCAATAGGTTATTTTGCTTCATGAAAAATTCACATTTTCATGCTATTATTTTATGTAAGATTTCTTTTGCACCGAAGTCTTATTGGCAGAGGGGGTGATAGAGTGACCGATTACGAAGAATTGTACAGCGCCTATTTTGACGACGTATACCGATATCTTCTCAAGCTTTCCGGAGATTCTCATACGGCGGAGGAGGTCACGGGCGAAACCTTTTTCAAGGCACTGCGATCCATCGATTCCTTCCGCGGAGAATGCGACGTTCGTGTGTGGCTGCTGCGAATTGCAAAGAACAGTTATCTGTCTTATCTGAAAACATCCCGAAAAACGCAAAGCATAGACGATGATTCGTTGCTCAATATTCCGGACCCCTCTGCGAATACGGCAGATCATTGCGAGAAAAATGAGGATGTAGAACGGATTCAAGCCGTGCTGCATCGGTTGAACGAGCCATATAAAGAAGTGTTTCTTTGGCGGGTTTACGGAGAACTAAGTTTTCGGCAAATTGCGCAGATCTTTGGAAAAACCGAAAACTGGGCGTGCGTCACCTATCACCGCGCGCGAAAAATGATTTTACAGCGATTGGAGGAATCGAGCGATGAAAACAGAATGTAGCGTTGTTCGGGATCTGTTGCCATTGTACTTTGAGCAAATGGTGAACCCCGAAACGGCAGAATACGTAAAAGAGCATCTTTCCCAATGCGATGCCTGCCGCAAGGAATACGAGGACCTGACAAGCGGCGACGGGATTCCCGTTCCTCAGACTGCAGAAAAGGACAAAGAAGACCCCAAGCGGTTCAGATCGATCATGCTTCGCCTCAGGCGGCAGTTCGATTCGTTGGCATATTCGCTGATCATTTTCTTTATTTTCCTCGGCTTCGGATGGACAGGCGGCGAAAATCTGATGTATAACAGTCTGATCATGCCCCTCGTCGGCATCTTTGGCTATTACGTTTTCCGATGGAGGGCGATCTACAAGGTACCGATCCTTCTGTTGATCATCGATTCCTTTGTGTTTCTCTTCCGATTGATCGATCTGGATCTGTATTCCGTTTTCGTCTGGACGGGAATTTACAGCATCTTCGTTCTGGTGGGGATTGCGATTGCATTCCTGCTGCACTACTCTTTCCGAAAGGAGTCGATCCGATGAAAAAAGCACTGAAAGTAATTGCATTTCTTGCAGCTCTTGCTCTGATCTTCGGAGTATGCTCCTTTGCAAACAGTCTGATCGGTAATCCCGTTTCAAAGATGCTTGCGACGATCACCGCAAGAAATCATCTTGAAGAACACTACGCAGACCGTGATTTCGTTCTTGATCGCGTCACCTTCAATTTTAAATTCGGGGATTATCATGCGTACGTTTCTTCTCCCTCCAGCGAAGATACCTATTTTCAGCTGGTCATTGAGATGGACGGGACCTTGATCCGTGATGAATACGAGGATTCCGTTCTTTCGGGCCGGAATACGGCGTTCCGAATTCGCAACGCCTATCGGGAATCCGTGGATGCGGTGTTCGAAAGCACGACGTTTCCGTACGACACTCACATTGCCTACGGAGATTTGGTGTTTGCGTATCAAGAATATTGGGACGGCGGAGCAGCGCCGGAATACGCCATCGTTATGGAGGATCTGGTGCTTGACAAGCTTTACAACGTCGCAGAGCTGGGAGCATCCTCGGGAGAGCTGACGGTTTATCTCTGTGACGACACCGTTTCTGCGGAGCGTTTGGCTGAAATGCTTTTGGGATTGAAGCAGGTTTTTGATGATGCCGGAGTTGAATTCCGCGTGATCGATTGTGTTTTGGAATACCCCAGGTCCGATGACGGCATCTGCAAGGACGGCAGGGTAGAAGTGATGAACTTCCTCAGTTCCGACATTTACGAAGAAGGCTTGACCGATCGGGTCCGAGCCTCCGATGAAGCCGCAAGAAATCATTACGATAAGCAGGACCACGAAAAGGAATCGGAATAACAAAAAGCCTGCCCGCAGATCGCGAGTTCGATGCGGGCAGGTTTTGTATTTAAATAAAAACTTTTGCGAACGTCTTGACATCATCCCATAAGGTGTGGTATAATTTATCCGATAGGATTTTCCGAACTTGAAAGGATTGTTTGATATGAACGATACGCTTGCTATGAAGCTGCAACAAGGAAAAACAATTGTAGGCTCTCACGTTTTCGGGGGAATGCCCATGCTTACCGAAGCCATGGCGCAATGCGGGTTTGACGTGCTGTGGATCGACATGGAGCACACCTCCATCGACCATGAAAATCTGGTCAACAATCTGATTGCGGCGAAAGCGGGCGGAACACCCGCCTGGGTACGGATCCCGTGGAACGACCCCGTACGCGCAAAGCCCGTCCTGGATATGGGGGCAGAGGGCATTATTTTTCCGTACGTCAGAACCGAGGAGGAAGCTAAGCTGGCAGCGGCATCCTGCTCATATCCTCCCGAGGGGATTCGCGGATACGGACCCTTGCGTGCCTTGAATTACGGAGGGATCACACAAATGGAGTACGTTACCGAGACCTATCGGAAGTGTCTTCGAATCGTTCAGATCGAACACGTTGATGCTGTGCGGAATTTATCCAAAATCGCTGCGGTAGACGGAATTGACGCCTTTATCGTCGGTCCGAACGACCTTTCCGCATCTGTTGGGCTTATCGGTCAGGTGCGTCATCCGAATCTGATCCGGCTTTATGAGGAAATTGCAGATGTGTTAAAGCAGCACGGAAAGCCCTTCGGTGTTTCAACTGGCTTCAACGAGGATTTCCTGCGTTATTGGAAAGGACTTGGGGCTACGATCCTGTTTGCCGGAAACGACGTGGGATACGTGTACGAGGGTGCCGCTTCCGTACGAAAAGGACTTTTCGAGATCTCCGAATTGTAAAAAATTGTTATTGAACGAAAAAAACGACTGCCGCAAGTGTGACAGTCGTTTTGCGTTCTGGTGATCCACCGGGGATTCGAACCCCGGACCCCTTGATTAAAAGTCAAGTGCTCTGCCGACTGAGCTAGTGGATCGTTTCAGATACCAAAATATTATAACAGATTTTGCACCTTTTGTCAAGATTAAATATGTTAACTTTTTGAAAACTATACGATGCCATCTGCGACGCAATGAAACTTTTTTCGGCATTTCACGGGAAAGCCTTGCATTCTTACAAATCATGTGATATAATATTGTATATGTGTGATTTTTTCAAAGGAGCGTACGTATGAAAGACAGACGCGCGGCACAAAAGGAATTGAACGGAGTTGTGGGATTGCTGACGTTGTGCAAATTTTTGCTGGTAACGGTCGGGATCACTCTTTCTTCGGTGTTATATTTCGTCCTGACAAAATTATACGGAGAGAATGCCTGGCAAGCGTATCGCGAGTTTGCCTCATACGATACCTTTTCGGGAGTGTTTCTTGATATTACCGTTTCGTTGGTTTGTCTTCTGATCCCCATTTGTCTTTATTTCTTCCTCAGCGGAAAATCCTTTCGCGAGACGATCCCCCAGGATCGCCCCGAATGGCTTCAGGTGGGATATGGTGTCGGCACCACGGTGGTCTTGGGTTACGGGGCGGCAGTTGTGGGGCAGTTTCTGCTCTCTGTGATTTTTATCATTTTCGGCGCCGAAGAAAAACTGAATGCTATGCTTTCCGCCGAAACGATTTATCCGACCCATTTGATCCTGGTTCCCTTGTTTGCTCTGTTCCTTGCCATCATGCCCGCATTTCTGGAAGAGTTTGCCATGCGCGGGATTGTTTTGTCCGCCACGAAAAAATTCGGGATCCTGTTCTCCATGCTCTTCAACGGATTCTTTTTTGCATTTCTTCACAACAGCTGGACGCAGCCCTTCTTTGCGTTTATTATCGGCATGGTTTTGACTTATTTCACCCTGCGCTTCAAAACCATCTGGATTGCCGTAATTTCCCATTTTATCTTCAATTTCAACAGCGTAGTCATGAGCCTTCTTCAGCAGAACGGCGGGGCTTACGGAATGCTTTTCACCGCTCTGTGGCTCTGTATGATTCTGGTTACCATGCTGGGATTTATGATTGCGGGAATCATCATTTATCGGGTCAAAAAGCCCGATCTTCCCAAATCGGAATACACCGCAAAGGAAAAGTGGGGCATGATATTCCGCTGTCCCTTCGTTTACATTTTCGTTCTTCTGACCATCGTTCAGTTGGTCTACCTTTTGTTGATTTATTAAGAAAGCGTATCGTATTATGATCTGGAACAATACGGAAGAAGATCTTCGTGCCGCCGCGTTGGCGCTTCGTGAAGGAAAGCTGGTTGCGATCCCCACCGAAACGGTCTACGGGCTTGCTGCCGACGCCTTAAACGAGCAAGCGGTTGCCTCCATTTTCCGCGCAAAGGGTCGTCCTGCGGATAATCCTCTAATCGTTCATATCGTCGACGTAAAGGATCTTGAGACCTACGCATACCCCAATGAGTGGGCGTATGCGCTGGCGGATCGCTTTTGGCCCGGTCCGCTTACGATGATCCTCCCCAAAAAGAGCAATATCCCATCCATCGT
>JAFPBP010000277.1 GCA_017424085.1 Clostridia bacterium | reverse complement strand
TGAATGTCGCGGCAGAAATAGCCGTTGCGGACGAACTGGAAGCGGTCGGCGGGCTGAGCGTCTGCCAGAGAGGGCTCTGCCTTGCAATTCTTCTTCACGGTGAGAGAATCGGGGTTCAGCAGATCCATATAGGTCTGACCCTCGGGCAGGTCGAACACGTTCTCCTGGGTGAAGAGACGGTCGTAAAGACGGATCTCCGTATCCACCGCGTAGTCGGCGCTGACCCAATGGACGGTGCCGCGGACTTTGCGTCCGTCGGTGGGCATGCCGCAGCCCGTTTCCAGATCTGCGGAGCATTTCAGCTCAACCACGGTTCCGTTTTCGTCTTTGATCACCTCGTCACAGCGGACGATATACGCGCCCATCAGACGGCATTCTCCGCCGGGCTTGAGACGGAAGAACTTGTTGGGGGCGTCCTCCAAAAAGTCGCTTCTCTCAACGTACAGCTCACGGGTGAAGGGCACCTGACGGGTTCCCGCATTCTCATCCTGCGGATTGTTGGGCAGGGTGAAATATTCGGTCTTGTCTGCGGGGAAGTTGGTGACGGTCACCTTCAGAGGATCGATGACCGCAATTCTGCGGGGCGCGGATTCGTTCAGCTCGGCGCGGATGCAATGCTCCAGAAGCCCGATATCCACGATGGAATACGCCTTGGCAACCCCTGCCTTCTTTACGAATTCCAAAATGGAGGAGGGGGTGTAGCCGCGGCGGCGAAGCCCGCACAGGGTGGGCATGCGGGGATCGTCCCAGCCGTCCACTCTGCCCGTTTCCACCAATTCACGCAGGAAGCGCTTGCTCATGACCGTGTAGGTCAGGTTCAGGCGGGCGAATTCTCTCTGCTTGGGACGGGGACGGAGAGGAATGTTCTCGGTGACCCAATCGTACAGAGGACGGTGGTTTTCAAATTCGATGGAGCCCAGGGAGTGGGTGATCCCCTCGATGGCGTCCTGAATGGGGTGAGCGTAGTCGTACAGGGGATAGATGCACCATTTGTTCCCCTGCTTGTGGTGGGAAATGTGCACGATGCGGTAGATGGCAGGGTCCCGCAGGTTCATGTTGGGGGATGCCATATCGATCTTCGCGCGCAGGGTCTTTGCCCCGTCGGGGAATTCCCCGTTCTTCATCCGTTCAAACAGATCCAGATTCTCTTCCACGGAGCGGTTGCGGTAGGGGGATTCCTTGCCGGGAACGGTGAGGGTCCCGCGGTATTCCCGCATTTCGTCCGCCGTCAGATCGCAGACGTACGCCTTGCCCTCCTTGATGAGCTGAACGGCGAATTCGTAGCATTGATCAAAATAGTCGGAGCCGTAGTAGATGCCTCCGTCGGGGATGGTTCCCAGCCACTCCAGGTCTGCCTTGATGGCGTCCACGTATTCCGTGTCCTCCTTGGTGGGGTTGGTATCGTCCAGACGCAGGTTGAATTTGCCTCCGTATTTCTTCGCCATGGAATGGTTGATCCAGATGGCTTTTGCGCTTCCGATGTGCAGATACCCGTTGGGTTCGGGAGGGAAGCGGGTGTGAACGTGATCCGCCTCGCCGTTTCTCAGGTCTTCGGCGATGATTTCGTCAATAAAATTGGAAATTTCTTCCATATCGTTACTCCTTTACAGGGCAGCCGCCGCCTTGCTCAGACGGTCCAGCACGGTTTCTTTGCCCAAAATGTTCATTACGGCGTAGGTGTCGGGGGATGCGGTCCGCCCCGTGATCGCCACGCGCAGCACGGCGCTGATGTCGGCGACGCTTCCGGGGAAGGCGGTGGGATCGGCTTTGTACGCCTTCATATCCACGGCGTACCCCATGGCGGCGGTGAGGTCCTTGACCTTGTTGAACCAGGTCTGCTGATCGTCCGCCTCGTCATAGATGGAGGGGTATTCGTTCAGCACCCGAAGGATATCGTTTTTGCTCATGTTCTCGGGCCAGGGATAGGCGGTTTGGAAGGTCTCTTCAAAGAAGAACGCCATGTAGTCGGGCACGTCCGACCAGACCGTAAAGTCCTTGCGGGGCTTTTTGCCGCCTCGTCCGATGGACAGGATCGCCTTGGAATAGGCGGGGTCACGGGTGAGAAGAGCGTAAAATTCGGGATTGTATTCCTTCGCCCAGACGGCGGTGGCGTCATAGACCTGCTCGCCGCTCATCTTGGAAATGACGGTCTTGGAAATGTCGTTCAGCTTGTCGATGTCGAACACGGCGCCCGCAACGCCCATCTTCTCTGCCTTGAAGCGGAATTCGTTCAGATCCGCATCGGGATTCTTCCGTCTCCATTCCTCAAAGTTGGAGTTGAGCACGGTCATCAGATACTCGATGACGCATTCTGCGGGGTAGCCCTCCTGCAGGTAATAGGTCAGACGGGCTTCGGGGTCCTTGCGCTTGGAAAGCTTCCGCTTGGAGGAGCCGTCCTGCTTGAGCATGTGCGCCGTATGCACGTAGGCGGGCTTTTTCCAGCCGATGGCATCGAACATCTGCAGGTGATAGGGGAAGGTGGAGAGCCATTCCTCTCCGCGGACCACGTGGGTGGTGCGCATGAAGTGGTCGTCCACCACGTGGGCGAAGTGGTAGGTGGGAATGCCGTCGGACTTGAGAAGCACGATATCGTTGCAGTTCTCGGGCATTTCGATCTCGCCCTTTGCCAGATCCTTATATTTGATGCGGTTTCCGTCTTTTCCGGGGGAGCGGAACCGAACCACGTAGGGCTTGCCCTCTGCGATCAGCGCCTCCGCCTCCTCGCAGGTGATGTTGGCGTGCACCGCCCATTCTCCGTAATATCCGAAGTTGGCGCCGCTTGCCTCCTGCTTATCGTGAAGGACCTGCAGGTCCTCCTCGGTGCAGAAGCAGGGGTATGCCATGCCGCGCTCCACCAGAGATTTGGCAATGGTCTGATACAGCTCTGCGCGGTCTCTCTGACGGTAGGGACCGTAGGTGCCGCGATCCTCGCCCTCGGTGGCGCCCTCGTCGAACTTCAGACCGAAGGCGTTCAGAGACGTGAGGATCACCTCAACCGCACCCTCAACCTCTCGCTTGGAGTCGGTGTTTTCGATCCGAAGATAGAATACGCCGCCGCTTTGGTGGGCAAGACGCTCGTCGATCAGGGCACCGTACAGGTTGCCGAAGTGCATAAAGCCCGTGGGGGAGGGGGCAATGCGGGTGACCATAGCCCCTTCGGGCAGGTCACGCTCGGGGTAGATTGCCTCGTAATCCTCGGGGGTCTTGGTGATGTGAGGGAACAGAAGCTGCGCCATGCGGCGATTTTGGTCTCGTTGTTCCATAGTGCGTATCTCCTCGGTCATTCTTCCGTCGGGGGCGACGGGTAATGTAATCTTCATAATAATATATTATAACACATTTTTTTTGGTTTTGCAATATGTTTTACTTGAAAAAACCGTGAAAAATCACAACTTTTTCTTCTTTTGGCACGATTGTGCGGCAGGAAGATGAAAAAAAACGGTTTTTTCCCCATTCGTCGGGAAAAATTCATTGACAAGTCGGCGAGATTGTGATACAATAAAGGAAACGAAGGAGGCGGATTGTATGAAATACGGAAATCTTCATTTGCATACGGTCTTTTCCGATGGGGTCCTGACCCCAGAGGAGCTTTGTGCCAAGGCGAAGGAAATGGGCTACGGTGCCCTTGCCATTACCGATCATCACACCGTGCGTGGGCACGCCCGCTTTGCCACCGCCGCTGAGGCGGAGGGGCTGGAGTATCTGCTCGGCATTGAATGCACGGGCAACTACGGTGGGTATAATCACCATATCGTAGGCTACGGCATCGATCCCACCGAGCCTCGCATGGCGAAATACTTGCAGGAAAACGAGGATTGGTCTTATATGGCGATGAAGGCAAAGGTTCAAGCCATGCAGAAGGCGGGCACCCTTGCGGATCTGACCTGGCAGCAGGTTCTGGATGACGCCCCCAATCCCTGCTGGATCTGCAACGAGCAGATCTTCGCCTCCCTCATCAAGCGGTGCGGGTATACCCAGGCGGATTATTACACTCGCTTCATTCCCGCCTTCCGCAGCGCAAATACGGGAATTCGCAATACGGCGGGCGCACGGTCGGCAGAGGAGATGATCTCCACCATCCGCAACGCGGGCGGCGTTGCCAGCCTTGCCCATCCCCACGGCACTACCCACTGCTTGCCCGATCTTGCGCGGTTCGGCTTGAACTGTGTGGAATACGATCACCCGGACATCGATGAAGCCGATACGGCGGACGCCCTTCGGTATGCGCGGGAGCTTGGGCTCTTTGTTTCGGGCGGCACCGATCATACGGGGCGCCTGTCCAACTGTCCCACCCAGCGGGGCGATCCTCCGGGGGTGCAAAAGCTCTGCTCCTACGCCGCCGACGTGACCTGCGGCGTGACCAAGGAGGAGTTTGATGCGCTCAAGGACGCCTGTCGGTGATTTTCGTTTTTGTTACGGTTTTCAAAACCGTATCGGTATAAATTAAGACTAAAAAAGTAAGGATGATTTTGTTTCGTGAAATTGAAAAAATACACTCCCCCTGCGGGTCCTACCCCCAAAGAGCGGGTTATGAAGCGGGTTAAAATCACCGCCCTCGTTCTGCTCGGGATCTTTGCCTTTCTGATCGCCGCCGATCTGCTGTATTCGGGCATTTCGGTCTATCGCTGGACCCATCCCGAAAAGGTTACCTGGTCCCAATCCCCCGCAGAATTCGGATTGGACTACTATTCCTTTGAGATCGAAACCGAAAACGGAACGGTTCGCGGCTGGAAGATCGCGGCGCAGACCCCCATCCCCGACGATGCGGAGGAATGGGTTCCCGCTACCGAGTATTCCGACAAAACCGTGGTGCTTGCCTGCAATTACGACAGCAACCGCGAATTTGCCGATCTGGGCGGGATCGACTATATGGTGGATCTGTGCGCCGCAGGGTATAACGTGATCACCTTCGATTGGACGGGAAGCGGCTTTTCGGATGGGTCGAAGAACGTGTTTTTGCTGGATAAGGTCGAGGATCTTCGCAAGGTGGTGGAATTTGCCGCAAGCGAGACCGAATCCTCCTTCCTTGCGATTCACGCGGTGGGCTTTGCCTGCTATCCCGCAACGCAGGTCGCCGCCGATTGTGACGTTGTGGACGCTCTGGTTCTGGATTCGTCCTACGAATCCTTCTCCGATGCCTTTTACGGGAATTTCAAGTCGTGGTCCGCGGTGAGCTTTGCTCCCGTGCGGGAAACGGTTCGGATGATGTTCCCCATGATCGCCGGCTTTTCTCCCGATGAATATGCTCTGACCGATGCCATGAACCGAATGAATCAAAAGGCTGTGCTCTTCATTCAGGGAGAATATGACGAGGTGTTCGGCTCGGATGGAGCAAAGCATCTGCAGAGCTTGGCGAAAAACGATAATGAATCGTCTCTCTGGATCGTTCCCGAAGCCACGCATCTGCGTTGCCGTACCTATGATATCGAGCAGTATCTGTCCAAGGTAGACTCGTTTTTGGATGAAATTTACGATTCCTCCCACGCCGCATAAGGATTCGCTGAACGCAAGGGGCTCAATTACGGTCTCATGCGTTTGATGCTCATTCCTTTTTACGCAAGATATTCACCAACCTCGGTGGTGTGGAGTCATTCATAACCGAAGAAGAGGGGCGTTTGCAGAGATCGCCTCTCTTCTTTTTTACGTTTTGTTATTGTTTTTTTTGAAAAAACGATAACGGGGCTATTGCAATGCGGATCAAATTGTGCTATAATATAATGGTACACGACAACAACGCTTCTCTGTTTTGAGGAAGAAGGCATTTTATGAACGTTACCGCAGTTGTTCCCTCTCTGAATCCCGACGAAAAATTCCTTCGTGTGGTGGAAGGCTTGGCGTCCGCCGGATTTGAAACGATCCTGTTGGTGGACGACGGAAGCCGTCCCGATTGCCGCGTCTGGTTTGAGCGCGCTATGGAATATCCCCAATGCACCCTGCTCCGCCACGGGAAAAATTTGGGAAAGGGGCGGGCGCTGAAGACCGCCATGAACCACTTTTTGTCCCTGGAGAACGGACATGCGGGAATTATCACTCTGGACGGGGACGGTCAGCACGCCCTGCCCGACGTTCTCCGTTGCGCCGAGGCGCTGGAGGCTCACCCCGACAGCCTGATCATCGGAGCCCGCGTCTTTACGGGGGATCACGTTCCTTTGCGCTCCCGTTTCGGAAATCATTTTACCTCCTTCGTCTTCCGTGCCCTGTGCGGCATTCCCGTCACCGATACGCAGACGGGGCTTCGGGGCATTCCTACCGAGTTTTGTCGGTATCTTCTGGACGTGAAGGGGGAGCGGTTTGAGTTTGAGACCAACATGCTCTTGGAGACCCGCCGCGCCGAGGTTCCCATTCACGAGGTTCCCATCGAGACCGTGTACATTGAGGAAAACAAATCCTCTCATTTCCGCGTGATTCGGGATTCCATTGCCATTTACGGCTTGATCCTCAAATTCTTGTCCTCGTCTGTGTTGTCGTTTTTGCTGGATTGGGGCTTGTTTACCCTGCTTCTCTGGCTGCTCAACGGCGCTTCCCTCCGTGCGGAAACTGCGATCCTCCTTGCCACGGCAGGAGCACGGATCGTATCTTCCCTGTTTAACTATTTCGTCAACCGCACCGTGGTCTTCCGCAGTCGGGATAAGGTAGCAACTACGACGGTGAAGTATTATCTTCTCTGCGTCGCTCAGATGCTGTTATCCTACGCTGGGGTCTATCTCCTGTCTTTGACGGGGATTCCTGCGGCGGTGGCGAAGCTTCCCGTGGATCTTTTGTTGTTCTGCCTCAGTTTCCGCATTCAGCGGGTCTGGGTCTTTCGTAAATAAGGAAAAGAGAGGTCTTTATCATGGCTGATTACGAGCTCAAGCCGCCCGTGAGCGGGGTTGACGTGGTGCTTGATACCGATACTTACAACGAGATCGACGACCAGTTTGCGCTGGCGTATCTTCTCAAAAACGCTCCCGCGCTGAATACGCTGGCGATCTTCGCCGCTCCCTTCCATAATACTCGTTCCACCTCTCCCGCCGACGGCATGGAGAAAAGCTACGACGAGATCCTGCGCCTGTTGCCTTTGCTGGGGCACTCCTGCGAGAATTTCGTTTACCGCGGCTCCGACCGCTGGCTTTCCGATGAGGAGACCCCCGTGGATTCTCCCGCCGCCCGCCGTCTCGTGGAGATCTCGCAGGGCTATACCAAGGATCGCCCCCTCTACGTGGTCGCCATCGGCGCCATTACCAACGTGGCGTCCGCCTATCTGATGGATCGCTCTCTGGCGGATC
>JAFPBP010000276.1 GCA_017424085.1 Clostridia bacterium | reverse complement strand
GAGGTCCTCATGGCGTTTTTGCCCATCGTGGGCGTTCTGATCGTATTTCAGGTCTTCTTCCGTCGCTTCAGCCGTCACCAGTTTGAGCGTATTTGTGTCGGTTTGTTGTATACCTATGTGGGCTTGGTTCTGTTTTTGGTGGGGGCAAACGTGGGCTTCATGCCCGCAGGACGCCTCATCGGGTCCGTGATCGCCGCAGGGGAGATGAAATATCTGCTGATTCCCATCGGCATGCTCATGGGATACTTCGTGGTCTCCGCAGAGCCTGCCGTCCATTCGTTGAAAAAGCAGGTTGAAGAGATCACCAACGGCGCCATCACCCAAAAAGCCATCGGGCTTGCCCTGTCGGTGGGTGTTGCTCTCTCCGTGGGCATTGCCATGCTGCGGGTCTTGACGGGCATTCCCATCTATCCCTTCCTTCTGGTGGGATACGCTATCGCCCTTGCCATCACCTTTTTTGTGCCGCCCCTTTACACCGGCATTGCCTTCGACTCGGGCGGCGTTGCCAGCGGTCCCATGACCACCACCTTCATGCTTCCCTTCGCCATCGGCGCCTGTGAAATGATGGGCGGGGACGTGTTGACCGACGCCTTTGGGATCGTTGCCATGGTTGCCATGGCGCCTCTGATCACCATTCAGGTCATGGGTCTTTACAGCCGCGTGGAGATGAATCGGAAGCGCAAGAAGATCCACAGCGAGCTGATCCAGATCGCCGACGACATTTTGTATTTTGAGGAGGTATGACCGTGGGAAGCAATAACCGAATCGTCATGCTCCTGTCCATCATCGGGCGCGGAAAGAGCAAAGCCTATCTGGATATGCTCAATTCCCGCAACATCAAGCACCATTTTCAAAGCGTAGGCTACGGCACCGCTCCCTCGGAGATGATGGATATCTTCGGCTTGGGAAGCAACGATAAGGACGTGATCTTCAGCCTTGCTCCCGCCCATTGTGCGGAGGCGCTGAGCGCGGAAATGGGGCGTAATGATCCCGATTCCCGAAAGCACTTCGGAGGTCTGGTCACGATCCTGCCCCTGTCGGCGATGAACCGACTGTCTGCGGAATTGTTGATGCGCGGGACGCAGAGCGCAAAAGAGAAGGGAGAAGAGGAAATGAGCAACGATCGCAAATATCATTTGATCGTCGTTACCGTGAATCAGGGGTACGCCGATCAGGTCATGCAGACCGCACGCAAGGCGGGAGCTACGGGCGGTACGGTCATCCGCGCCCGACTGACCAACCCCGAAATGGAGCAGTTCGGCGACGTGGACGTCCAGGAAGAAAAGGAGATCGTCACCATTTTGGCGTCTTCCTCCATCAGCGGAAGGATCATGGAAGACGTGAATCGGGAATGGGGACTTCGCAGTGAAGCGAAGGGTATGGTCTGTGCCCTGCCCGTGGACAGCGCCTTCAAGGTCTGATCCCTGCGAAACAGCAACCGAATTGAAATGGCGAACGATTTCTGTCAGGGGATCGTTCGCCGATTTTGTTAATTTTTTGTGAACGTGCAACCAAGCTCCCCAAAATTCTGTATAGATAAGTGAAAAGGGTTATCACGCGAAAGGAGGCAGCTGTATGACGGATGAAGCAATCGTTGCGTTATTCTGGTCCAGATCTGAGCTCGCTCTGGAAGAAACGAAAGCGCAATACGGTCGTTACGTCCAATCCATCGCTTACGGGATCCTGCAGGACCGTGAGGATGCGGGGGAGATCGCCAACGATACTTATCTGAAGGCGTGGAATTCCATCCCACCGCAGCGCCCCTCCCCCTTGAAGGCGTTCCTCGGTCGGATCGCGCGCCGGCTGGCGCTCAACCGTGCCGAGCAGAAGAATGCCGCAAAGCGAGGCGGCGGGCAGTATGCGGAGGTGGTGGAGGAGTTGAGCGAATGTCTCTCCGATGCCGCCGTGGCGGATTTCTCCGATTCGCTGGCGTTGCAGACTGCCTTGAACGGTTTTCTGCGCTCGCTGCCCACCGAGGCGCGGCGCGTGTTTCTGAGGCGCTATTGGTATACCGCGTCTGTTTCCGAGATCGCCCAATTCTACGGCATG
>JAFPBP010000275.1 GCA_017424085.1 Clostridia bacterium | reverse complement strand
TCGTCTGGGGTCTTTCCAACGAGATCAACGCAGGTACCGGTGCGGATGAGCAGATCATTCCAAACCACCATATGCTCAACGATCTGTGCCATGAAATGGACAAAACCCGTCTGACCACCATTGCGGCGGTCTCCATGTGCAAGCTGGAGGATCCCTATCTGCAGATCCCCGACGTGGTTTCCTATAACCACTATTTCGGCTGGTACGGCGGCGACACCTCCATGAACGGTCCCTGGTTCGACAAGTTCCACAAGCGCTGGCCCAACATCCCCATCGGCTGCTCCGAATACGGATGCGAGGCGCTGAACTGGCACACCTCCAAGCCCGTTCAGGGGGACTACACCGAGGAATATCAGGCGTACTACCACGAAGAACTGATCAAGCAGCTCTTCTCCCGCAAGTATATGTGGGCGACCCACGTCTGGAACATGTTCGACTTCGGCGCCGACGCCCGCAGCGAGGGCGGCGAAAACGGTCAGAACCATAAGGGACTGGTCACCTTCGACCGCAAATACAAAAAAGACTCCTTCTACGCCTACAAGGCATGGCTCTCCGACGATCCCTTCGTTCACCTGTGCGGTAAACGCTACGTGGATCGGGTGGAGGACGTAACCAAGGTTACGGTCTATTCCAACCTTCCCGAGGTGGAGCTGTTCGCCAACGGAGTGAGCCTGGGCAAGAAGACCGCAGACGATCACTTCTTCTACTTTGACGTTCCCAACGCAGGCGAAACCGAGCTGGTCGCCGTGGCGGGAGAGTTCAGAGATGCGGGCAAGATCCGCAAGGTGGAGGAATTCAACGAGGCATACCGCCTCAGAGAGAAGAACGCCATCCTCAACTGGTTCGATATCACCGAGGTGGAGGGGCACTTCTCTCTGAACGATAAGATCGGCGATATCCTCGGAACCCTGCAGGGCAAGATGCTCTTCATGGGTCTGATCGGAAAATTCATGCCCAAGAAGGGCGACAAGGTTGCCGGCGGCTTTGAAATGAATGACGGCATGATGCAGATGATGGGAGGATTCACCGTCCTGCGTCTGTCGGGTATGATTGGGACCATGGGCGTCAACCTGACCAAGGAAGACCTGCTGGACCTGAATGCAAAGCTGAACAAGATCAAGAAGCCCAAGGAAAAATAAAGATCTCTCATAGCGTCGCCGACCCTGTCGGCGGCGCTCCTTTTTTACCCGAATTTCTTGACAAACCCAGGGGAATGTGCTATAATAGGAAAAACGAAACGAGGGATTTCACATGGAAAAGAAGCGCCCCGTAAAAATCATTTTCGATACCGACATGGGCGGAGACTGCGATGACGCCGGCACCCTTGCCATGCTCCACAGGCTTTGCGACAAGGGGGAGGCGGAGCTGCTTGCGGTGACCCATTGCGACGCCACACCCTACGTGGCGGGCTGCATCGACGCCATCAATATCTGCTACGGGCGGCAGGTTCCCGTGGGGATCAACTATAAAAACCCCAAGGACGGACGAGGCGTTTACGCGGGTGCGCTCTGCGATTCTTTTCCCAACCGTTATCCTGCCGAGACCTACGGCACCGACAAAGGAGCCCCCGACACGCTGACCGTTCTGCGCAAGACGCTGGCAGAGGCGGAGGATGTAAGCGTAACGCTGGTGGTCACGGGAAAATTCAACTCCATGGAACGGTTAGCAACCTCTCAACCCGACGAGATCTCTCCCCTTTCGGGCAAGGATCTGATCTCCCGCAAGATCAAGCGCACCGTAGTCATGGGCGGAAGATTCTTCACCTCCTGGCCCATGGAGATCTATCCCGACGGAAAATCCGCGGGCAACCCCGTCACGTGGGAATGGAACGTAAAGGGAAGCGGAGCCTCCGCCGCCGTTGCCTGCGATGAATGGACGGGAGAGCTGGTCTTTGCAAGCTACGAATTGGGCTCTTATTTGAAAACCATGGTGGATTATCCCTCCCGTGCGCCCAAGGGTGATCCCGTGGCGCTGGCGTACGAGCTTCACAATCAAGGGCGGGGACGGTGCAGCTGGGACCAGACCGCCATGCTGGAGGCGGTGCGCCCGGGGGCATACTGGAACTACCACGCCTACGGAAAAATCTCGGTAGATCAAGACTTTGTCACCCATTGGACCCCCTGCGAGGGCGGGAAGCACACCTACCTTCTCCCCAAGGAGGATTACGAGGTGATCCGTCAAGTGATGGACGATCTGATCGACGGAAAATAATGCCGCAAACGGCAATTTCTCAAACCAAAACGGTTTAGAATCCATGAAAAAGAGTGCTCCCGTCACAGAAGCACTCTTCAATCAAAAAAAATCACGCAGATCCGAGTATAATCTCCGCCTTGCGGAAAGAATAGCAAGAGAGAGGATTACAATAATTCAAAGCGGTTTTTCACGCTTCGCAGAATTCCTTCCCGTTGCAGCTTTCCGATCTCGGAAGAAAGCCCGCTTCGGTCTACCCCAAGGTAGTCCGCCAACGCCTGACGGTCATAGGGGATCTCAAAGACGGAGGATCCCTGCGCCTTTGCCTGCAGCGCCAGATACGCCAACAGCTTTTCCCGCGTGGAGCGGCGGGAGGTGACCTCGATGCGCTGATGGAACAGAAGGGTCTTCAGCGCCAGGTCTCGCATCAAATTAAAGATCAGCTGCTGATGAAACCCGCAGGCGTTACTGCAGGGATACAAAATACGGCGGCTGTCCAGAAGCATAATCTCGCAGGGCTCGCAGGCGACCACCGTCACGGGCAGAGAAGGGACCTCGGCGCAGGCAAACGCCTCGCCAAAGACCTGAGAAACGCCCATGGTATCGAGAATATTGCGGTTTCCGTAGAAATCCACCTGCTCCATCTGCACAGAGCCGCTCAGAACGATCCCCACGTAAACGGCGGACGATCCCTCCGCCATAACGGTATATTTTTTATCGAAGCGCGCGACCCTCGCCCCCAGACAGGACAACAGCTTGAGCAGCAGGTCATCCTCAACCCCCTCGAACAAGGGACATTTCTTCAGAACCGAAAGATAGTTTTTCAATTTCTTTTCCCCTTTGTTGAAATTTCAACAGACTTTTTCTCCATATTATACTATAATAGATGCAGAAAGTCAAGGAGGTTTTTGAATGAAAATCGCTTTTTTTGATACAAAGCCCTACGACAAGCCGTCCTTCGATCGGTGCGGTGCGTTGCACGGGATCACCTTCAAATATTTTGAAACCAAGCTGAACGAGGATACGGTGGATCTGGCAAAAGGCTTCGACGGGGTCTGCGTCTTCGTGAACGATACGGTAAACGCGGCGGTCATCGACCGATTGTGCGAGCAGGGCGTCAAGGTGATCGCTCTGCGCTGTGCGGGCTTCAATAACGTGGACGTAAAGCATGCCTTCGGAAAGATCCACGTTCTTCGGGTCCCCGCCTATTCTCCCTACGCCGTGGCGGAGCACGCCATCGCCATGCTTCTCACCTCCATCCGTCGGATCCATAAGGCGTATATCCGCACGCGGGATTTCAACTTCAGCCTTTCGGGGATGACGGGCTTCGATCTGCACGGGAAAACCGTGGGGGTCATCGGCACGGGGCGCATCGGGCGGGTGTTCATCGACATCTGCCGAGGCTTCGGCATGAAGGTTCTGGCGTATGACAAATACCCCGCCAAGGATCTGAAGACCGACGAAAACCTGCAATACGTTTCTCTGGATCAGATCTTTGAGCAAAGCGATATTATTTCTCTTCATTGTCCCTTAACCGAGGAAACCTATCACCTCATCGACGAGACCTCTCTGGAAAAGTGCAAGCGTGGCGTGGTGATCATCAACACCTCCCGCGGCGCTCTGGTAGACGCGGAAGCCCTGCTGGCAGGGATCAAATCCCGCAAGGTAGGAGCGGCGTGTCTGGACGTGTACGAGGAGGAATCGGATTTCTTCTTTGAAGACTTCTCGGGGCACATTCTGGAGGACGACGTGCTGGCGCGGCTGATCTCCATGCCCAACGTGATCGTCACCTCCCATCAGGCGTTCCTCACCGAGGAAGCGCTGGAAAACATCGCAGAGACCACGGTAAACAATCTGGTGGAGCTGAGCGAAACCAACCAATGTCCCAACGAGCTCTGCTACCGAAAGGGGAAAGCCGAGGATTGCACCGCGGGGAAATGCTTTTGAGGGAAGGAGAAGCGCGACATGCTGAGAAGGATCATTAAAATAGACGAGGATCAATGCAACGGATGCGGCGCCTGTGCCGCGGCGTGCCACGAGGGTGCCATTGAGATGGTGAACGGGAAGGCGAAGCTGACCCGCGAGGATTATTGCGACGGCTTGGGCGATTGCCTGCCCGCCTGCCCCACCAACGCCATCACCTTTGAGGCCCGAGAGGCACCTGCATACGACGAGACCGCAGTACATCAGGCGAAGACAGAAAGGCATGAGGGCAAAGCCTCCTTCGGCTGTCCCGGAACCCGATCCAAAGCCATTCACAGAGAGCCCCGAGCCCTGTCCGCCCGAGGGGGCGCCGTGGCAAGTCAACTGTCTCAATGGCCCTGCCAGATCAAGCTGATTCCGATCAACGCGCCCTATTTTGACGGCGCCAATCTGTTGGTGGCGGCGGACTGCACGGCCTTCGCCTACGGCAATTTCCACAACGATTTCATC
>JAFPBP010000030.1 GCA_017424085.1 Clostridia bacterium | reverse complement strand
CCTGCTTGATCTTTTCAAAAAATCCCATGACTGCTCCTTTATTGCTTTTCTAAGTTCATGCGGCTCACCTCGTCCACGTCGATGGCGATCACGCGGGAGATTCCCTTGTTGACCATGGTCACGCCGTACAGCTTGTCGGCTTCCTCCATGGTTCCGCGACGGTGGGTGATGGTGACGAATTGAGTTTTCCCCGAAAGTCTGTGGAGATACGCCGCATAGCGGGCAACGTTCACGTCGTCCAGCGCCGCCTCGATCTCGTCCAAAAGACAGAAGGGGGAGGGCTTGATCTTCAGAATGGCGAAGTAGAGGGCGATGGCTGTCAATGCCTGCTCGCCGCCCGACAGGGACACCAGATTCTTGATGATCTTCCCCGGAGGCGCCGCGTAGATCTCCACGCCCGATTCCAAGATGTTATCGGGTGCGTCGAGACGAAGCTTGGCTTCCCCGCCGTTGAACATCTCGCGGAAGGTCTCGGCGAAGGCTTCGTTGATGGTGTGCAGCTGCTCCTCGAAGATCTTTGCCATCTCTTCTTCCAGAGAGGCGATCATGCTTTCCAGCTCGCCCTTGGCTTTGTTGATGTCCTCAAACTGGGCGGACAGGGTATCGTGCCGCTCCTTGACGGTGGCGTATTCCTCAATGGAGGTCACGTCCACGTGCCCCAATGCGCGGATCTTTTCCTTTAACTCTGCGGCACGTCTGCGGGCGGTGGGCAGGTCGAAGGACAGATTCATGGCGACGACCTCGCTGAGGGTCAGCTCGTATTCGTCCCAGAATTTGGCGAGAAGCGATTCGTTGGCTTCGGTCAACTGCTCGATGCGTGCCTGCGCCCGTTCCGATTCACGGGACAGCCTCTCACGGGCTTCGTACAGCTCCTTTTGCTCCGCATGCATGCGGTTCTGCTCTGCTTCAACGGACGATCTCTGCTCGGACAGGGCACGGATCTTATCGGCAAGCCCGTCGGCTTCGGCGCGCAGGCGGGTCTTTTCTTCCTCGGCGGTCAGAATGGCGGCGCGCGCCTCGTCTGCCTTGCGGCGGTTCTCTTCTCTGCGGGCAAGCAGCTCTTCCTCGCTCTTTCCGCAATCCTCCATCCGCAAGCGCAGGGATTCTGCCGTGGTGCGGTTCTGTTCGATGGTCTTCTGCTCCGACAGAACCTCCAGATTGATTTTATGCATCTCCTCGGAGATTGCCTCCTGCTCCCGCTTCAGAGTCTCCAGCAGCTCCTCGGTTTCCTTTGCCGAGGTCTCGCGGGCGGCGATCTGCTCGGTCAGAGCGGCGATCTCCCGCTCGGTTTCGGAGATCTGCCCGATCAACTGCTCTTCCCTCAGGGTCAGAGCACGGATCTGAAGCTCCCGTTCCTCGTTTTCCTTGGTCAGGTCTGCGATGTAATTGGCATAGCTGTCGTATTCCGCCTTCGCCTTTGCCAGATGCTGCTTTGCCGCCTCGGTTTGGGCGTTGATTTCGGCGATGGCTTGCTCGGCGGCGGTCACCTCACGGCGCAGGGCGCGCAGGGCTTCCTCCGCTTCCTTTAAGGATTCCTCTTCCTTTCCGATGATCTCGGTGAGGGATTCGATCTCGTTTCTGCGGGTGAGGATGCCCGTGTTCTTGGATAGGCTTCCCCCCGTCATGGAGCCCCCTGCGTTGACCACCTGACCGTCCAGGGTGACGATGCGGAAGGACCGATCGTGGCGACGGGAGATTTCAAGGGCGGCGTCGATGGTCTCCGCAATGACCGTGCGCCCCAACAGGAACGCCATGACCGCGTCATATTTATGATCGTACGAGATCAGATCACAGCCCAATCCCACGTAACCGTCCTCGGTGTCCAGCCCCTTGACGGTCAGCCGCGTGCCCTTGATGGTGGTGCGGGGCAGGAAGGTGGCGCGTCCCGCATTTTTATTTTTCAGAAGAAGCATGGCGTTTTTGGCGCAGGCTTCGTCCTCGGTGATCACGTTCTGGATGCCGCTTCCCAGAGCGATCTCGATGGCGGCGGCGTATTTGGGATCCACGTCGATGACCGACGCCACCGTTGCCATCTCGCCCCGCAGAATTCCCCGCTGGGATTCCTGCATGACCGTGCGGACGGCGAAGTTGAAGCCTTCAAAATGCTTTTCCATATCGGAAAGCAGCTGCAGACGGCTCTGATTCTTGGAGAGGGCAATGCGGCGCTCCTGCAGAGCGGCGTCCTTTTTGTCCGCCTGCCCCTTGCGGTTTTCGTACCGCATCCGATAGCCCTCGGTCTTGTTTGCGTTATCCTGAATGATGGAGGCGTGCTTGTCTGCCTCGTTCTTGCTTTCCTTTTGCGCCTTTTTCAGCGACGCCAGCTTTTCGTCCGCGTCGTTTCCGTCCAGGGTCAGATCGTGGCCCTTGCCCTTAACGTCGGTGAGGGATTGCTCCTCCGATGCCTTACGGATGCGAAGGGCGGTCAGCTGACCGATCAGCTCCTCGGTCTCGCGGGCGGTTTGGGATGCCTGCGACCCTGCCTCTTCTTCCTTTTGACGGGTGGAATCACGGCGGGCAACCGTTTCCGCCACGCTTTGCTCCAGCGCCGCAACCCTTTCGTTTCCTTCGGCAATGCGCTTTTCGGTCTGCTTCAGCTCGTCGGAGAGGACCGTCAAGAGGGCGTCTCTCTGCTCGTCCTCCTTGCGAAGACGCGCTTCCTCCTCCGCCAGATGCTCCAGATCGTTGTTCAGAACCATGATCTCCGCATCCGCCGCCGCAGCCTTCGCCTCGGTCTCGGATTTTTGGGTGTGGGTCTCGTCCATGGTCACGGTCAGATCACGGATCCGCTGATTCTGCTGCTCCTCCACCTCTGCGGCGCGGGCAAAGTATTCGGCGGATTCCGCCAGCTGATCGTCAAAGGTCTTCTTGACCTCTGCCGCCTTGCCCAGCTCCTCGGTGTATTTCTCCGCCTGCTTTTGCCAGACGAACAGCTCCAGATCCTTTTTCTCGCCGCTGTATTCGATGAATTTGCGTGCCTTGCGGGATTTGTCCTCCAAAGAGGGGAGACGCTCCGCCAGCTCGGTGATGATGTCTCCCACGCGGACCAGATTTTCCTGCGCCTGATTCAGCTTGCGGGCGCTTTCTTCCTTTTTGAATTTCAGCCCCGCAATGCCTGCGGCTTCTTCAAATAAGAAACGGCGGTCGGCGGGCTTTGCCTTGATGATCTCGGTGATCATGCCCTGACCGATGACCGAATATCCGTCCCGCCCCAGACCCGTGTCACGGAACAGCTCGCGGATGTCACGCAGACGGACGGGGGCACGGTTGAGCAGGTATTCGCTGTCTCCCGAGCGGTAGAACCGACGGGTGACCACGATCTCCGCATAGTCGATATCGAACATGCGGTCGGCGTTGTCCAGACAGATGGAGACCTCTGCGTACCCCATTGCCTTGCGCTCCTTGGTGCCGTTGAAGATCACGTCCTCCATTTTGGCGCCGCGCAGGGTCTTGGAGGAGGTTTCGCCCAGCACCCAGCGGAGAGCGTCGGCGATGTTACTCTTTCCGCTCCCGTTGGGTCCCACGATGGCGGTGATGCCCTCGCGGAATTCTATTACGGTTTTATCGGGAAAGGATTTGAACCCCTGAAGCTCCAGCCTGCGCAGGCGGCTTTCGGGGATGATTCCGCTTCCCGTGGTGATTTCATTCGACAAAACGGTGTCCTCATTCTTATTAAATATAATATACTCCAATATAATAGCACATTTTCGTCGGTTTTTCAACCCCTCCAACCGAAACACATCCGACAAATTTATGAATTTTTTGTTAAGTGTATTGCAATCGGCGGTTTTTTCTGCTATAATGGTTCGTGCTGAACGAACACAAACACGCTTGGAGGTGGAAAGAATGGCAAAATGTGAATACTGCGGTAAGGATGTCGCCTTCGGCATCAAGGTGTCTCACTCTCACAGACGTTCCAATCGTACTTGGAAACCCAACGTCAGACGTGTTAAGGCTGTAGTTAACGGTCAGGTCAAGCACGTTTACGCTTGCACGTCCTGCCTGCGTTCCGGTAAGGTACAGAGAGCAGTCTGATTCTCGTAACAACGAAACAGAGCACAACGGCACAGAGGAAGGGGCTTCCCCGATCCCCTGTGCTGTCTTGTTTTACGGAGATTTTTTACCATGGCGGGAAAAGAAAAGTTTTATGCGGTGCGGGTGGGCTTGACCCCCGGCGTCTATCGCACCTGGGCGGAATGCGAGCCTCTCATCCACGGGGTGAAGGGGGCGCAGTACAAATCCTTCCCCACCCGAGAGGCGGCGCAGGCGTATCTGGACGGAGAGATCCTCCCCGAAAAGGCACCTGCGGCGAAAGCCAAGCCCCGTTCCCGAGCAACCGAGCCCGAGGCTCCCTATGAGGTGCCTGCGGATACGCTGGTCGCCTTCGTGGACGGAAGCTACGACGCTTCGACCAAGGTCTACGGCTACGGATGCGTTTTGTTGACTCCCGACGGTCGGGAGATCTGCGAGAACGGCAGCGGAAATCACCCCGAGGCTGTCTCGGCACGGAACGTGGCGGGAGAGCTTCTGGCAACCATGACCGCCTTCCGTCGGGCAGAGGAGCTGGGCTTTCAAAAGGTCCGCATCTGCCATGATTACAGCGGCATTGCCGCTTGGTTCAAGGGCGAATGGAAAGCCAATTCCTACGTGGCGAAGGAGTATATCGCCGTGGCGGAGGCGTATCGGGGTCGCCTGCAGGTGACCTTCGAAAAGGTCGCCGCCCACACGGGGGTAAAATACAACGAGATGGCGGATCGTCTGGCGAAGCAAGCCATCGGGATCGGAGAATGATATGAGCGAAGAATCGTTGAATCTCAGCGAAAAAATCGAGCTTCAGCCCCAGATCCGTTTTCTGTGGCAGGTGGCGGACGAGGTCTCCGCACTGCAGAGGGAGGCAACCGAGCTCTTCGGCGTTCCCTTCACCGACGGATACGACGGGATCTGCCTGTTTCAGGCGCGGAAATTTGCGGCGGGGAAGTGGTCCCTTTCGGTGAAGGACGGAATCTGCCGTCTTCATTTCGCCGATTCGGCTGCCATGGTGGCAGGGGTTCGCTTTGCCTTTGATCTGATGTCTCTCACGGAGCGGGGAACGCTGGAGCTTCCCGTGGATTCGTGGAGCGGAAACGCACGGGAGGATTGAATTATGAAAAAGTTGGATATGCATATTCATACGTACGGCGATATCTCCATGGATCAGATGGTCGCGTACATGGAAGAAATGAAGAAGGTCCGCGGCTACGACGGGCTGGGGTTTGTGGGGTGCTTCCGCAATTCGGTGGGATTTCACCTCGATACCAACGACGTGACCATGGAGCTGAAGCGCCGCATTCCCGGATGCTACGCCTTTGCGGGGCTGGATCATGGGAAGGATTTCATCGAGCAGGCGAAGCTTTTCATGGAGCAGGGCTTTGACGGCATTAAGATGCTGGAGGGTAAGCCCTCCATTTACCGCTTCTGGGGCACGGGCTACGAGGGGCCCCGCATGGACGAATTTTTCGCTTATGCGGAGGAGCAGGATATTCCTCTTCTGATCCACAACAACGATCCCCGCGCCAACTGGGATCCCGCCAACCCCAAAGCCGATCATCTGAGATCCAAGGGCTGGTATTACGGGGACGGGGACGTTCCCTCTCAAGAGGAATTCTTCCAAATGATGGAGGGAGTTCTGGAGCGTCATCCCAACCTGCGGGTCGCCCTGTGCCACATGGGCTTCTATTACGATAACCTGCCCCGCGTGTCGGCGCTGATGGATAAATATCCCAATCTGTATTTGGATCTGACCCCTGCCGTTGAGGTCTTTATCGAGCTTTCTCTGACTCCCGACGAGACCCGTGCCTTCTTCCGTAAGTACGCAAAGCGGATGTTTGTCGGCACCGATACCTCCGTCGACTGGGCGCCCGAGTCCCGCATCCGCACCTTCAACGATCAGAAGGTCCGTATGATGGAGGTCTTCTTCGAGGGAGACGAGCCCGAGGTGGTGGGCGGGAAATATCCCGTGGCACCCATGCACATCGACCCCGAAATCGTGGAGGACATTTATTACTACAACGCCCTGCGCTTCATGAAGAAGATCTGATTGATTTCATAGAAAAGACCTTCTCTCTGCATTCTTAGCGGAGAAAGGACAGTCACAAAACTTCGGCAGAGGACTTGTTTTCTCTGCCGATTTGTGTTATAATGGAGTTAGTGAAAAGCCTCCCTCCCGGAGGGAGCCTTAGGATGTGCGCAACCTTAGGGGTATGGGCTTTGCCCTATGCCTTTGTAATACAAAGGCGAAACTGGCGATAGAACGGACCGATAAATTAGAATTTGTCGATAGTAATCGATAGATTAACTATAGTAAAACGGAGAATTGGTTATGAAAAAAATTTGTTGCGTAAACGATATGCCTGGTGTGGGTAAAATTGCTTTGTCGGCTATGATACCGAT
>JAFPBP010000274.1 GCA_017424085.1 Clostridia bacterium | reverse complement strand
GAATGTTATTTATACGCCAACGTATCGGGATTGACCGATTGCGCCGACCAGCCCGCCTTTTTGTGCACCGAAGCAGACCGTCCCTTCGACGCCATCCGTGCCGCCGCAAGGCAGGCGGGCACCGCCATGGGACGGACCGTTCCCCTGCGGGAAGAGCGCACCCTCGCCCCCGTGTTCTCCACCTTGGGCTGGTGCTCCTGGGACTCCTTTCAGATTCGGGTCAACCACACGGGTCTGCTGGAAAAGGCGGCGGAATTCCGAGACAAGGGCGTGCCCGTGGGCTTTGCCATCATTGACGACATGTGGGCAGACGCACCCCATCTGAACGAGATCCCCGAAGACGCCTCCTTCCACGACATGGTCCACGAAATGCACCGCACCACTCTGAACGCCTTCGAGGGAGACCCCAAGCGCTTCCCCCACGGGATGCAAGCCGCCGTGGAAGATCTGAAGGCGGCAGGGATTCCCAAGGTGGGGATCTGGTTCCCCGTCACGGGCTATTGGAGCGGCTTTACCCCCAACGAGGCGGGGGCAAAGGAGCTTGAAGAGGTATTGACCACCGTCCCCAACGGGCAGCTTTTGCCCGATCCGAGCAAGGCGGAGGGATATTTTGACGCCCTCTGCGGCAAGATAAAGGCATGGGGCGGGGATTTCGTCAAGATCGATAATCAGGGCTGTCAGAATCGCTATGCGGAGGTCTGCCCCATCGGCGAATCCGCAAAAAGGATCCACGCCGCCATCGACGCCGCCTGCGAAAAGCATTTTGACGGCGCCTTGATCAACTGCATGGGGATGCCCTCGGAATGCACCTATTCCCGCCCCCAAAGCGCCGTGTCCCGTTGCTCCGACGATTTCATTCCCGAAAGTCGGGAATGGTTCTCCAAAAACATTCTCCAATGCTCCTTCAACGGATTATTGCAGGGGCAGTTCTACGTAAACGACTGGGACATGTGGTGGACCGATGACGAGCAGGCGGTGAAAAACAGCCTCTGCCGCGCCATCAGCGGAGGCCCCATCTACGTCTCCGACAAGCTGGGGCGCACCAACCCCGCCATTCTGAAGCCCCTCACCCTGTCCGACGGGCGCATTCTCCCCTGCGACGAGAGCGCCACCCCCACCGAGGATTGTCTCTTTGAAAATCCCGTCACGAGCGGGAAGATCTACAAGATCCGCAACCGCATGGGAGATGCGGGGCTGGTAGCGGCGTTCCATCTGAATCGGGAAAACGTCCCGCTGCAGGGCAAGATCTCCCCTGCCGACGGCGGCGTGACCGAAGATTGCGCCTACTACGAGTTCTTCACGGGCGAGGCGGGAATCTTAAAGGCAGGAGAAAGCATCGACCTGACGCTGAAGAACAACGACGATTTCCGTCTTTACACCTTCGTACCCCTCACCGACGGCGTTGCCTGCATGGGACGCACCGATCTGATGATGGGCGTGGGCGCCGTGACCCGCAAGGACACCCACTTCACCTTGAAGGAGAGCGGTCCCGTCATCTTCACGGCAACCGCCCCCGCCACCGTAACCCTCGACGGCATTCCGTACGATCTGCCCGCGGGAATCACGAAAATTTCGGCAAAATAAAAGCCCCCCATGGAATATTACGCAATGCTCGTTGCCGCCACGGTACTGTTGACGGTCTATTTCTCCACCAATAAAATTTATCACGCCAAAATGGCTCCACCCTGCGGGCAGGCTTCGGCTTCAACGCCCTTTTTGGCGACATGGAGTTACTACCATAATAAAATAGCACCGAAACACTGGATTTCGGTGCTATTTTCACTTATTTTAAAGAATTATTCGGTTTCTGAACCCTGTGCGTCCTCTCCGCGGATCGCAGAACAAAACAAAGCGAAAAGTATTTGAATTGTTCTTTGATTCATGGAAAAAACACTCATTAATCTCGTCTGAATATGTCTCTCGTATATACCTTATCCGCGACATCGTCAAGACAAGCATCATATCTGTTTGCAATTATTGCATTGCACATTTCCTTGAACTTCGTAAGATCGTTCACGATCTCACTGCCAAAGAAAGTTTCGCCATCTGTCAGAGTAGGTTCGTAGATAACAACCTTTGCGCCCTTTGCTTTGATACGTTTCATTACGCCTTGAATGGACGACTGACGGAAGTTGTCCGATCCCGCCTTCATGGTGAGACGATACACACCGATTATGGCAGGAACTTCCTTTGCTTTGCTATACTCGTTATCTTCCTCATATCCATAGTATCCAGCCATGCGGAGAACTCGATCTGCAATAAAGTCCTTACGGGTTCTGTTGGATTCTACGATAGCGGTCATCATATTCTGCGGAACATCCTCGTAGTTGGCAAGAAGCTGCTTTGTATCCTTGGGCAAACAGTACCCGCCGTAACCGAAGGACGGATTATTATAGTGCGTTCCAATTCTCGGATCAAGGCACACACCATTGATAATTTGTTGTGTATCAAGGCCTTTCATTTCAGCATAGGTGTCAAGCTCATTAAAGTAAGATACACGAAGCGCGAGATATGTATTTGCAAACAGTTTTACTGCTTCCGCTTCGGTGTGACCCATAATCAAAGTGTCGATAGCTACGTCTGTTGATACTTCAAGATTATATACGGTCTTTTGATACGGCAAATATCCGCTGACCGATGCGGCACTCAGTCCCACGATCTTCTGTAT
>JAFPBP010000273.1 GCA_017424085.1 Clostridia bacterium | reverse complement strand
TGCTCTGCCCCAGGATCAGGAAGACCGAAATGGGGGCGGGGGTGACGGTGACCTTATAAACCGAGCCGTCGGTGAGGGTGACGGTGGCCTTGCCCGTTCCGCACGCGATGACCGTGTCCATTACCGTGCGGTTCTTTTTCTTCAGAACAGCCTCGTCCTTTTCCTCGGTTCTCGTCTGCTTGGAGGTGATCTCGTCGGAAACGATGGAGGCAATGTCTGCGGGGAATTCATAGCGGTCATCGTATTGCAGCGTCAACTCGATGGGGGGTTCGGTATTGGTGTTTTGGTCGGTGTTGGTTGCTCCCGTGTCGGTACCCGAGACGGAGTTCGTGGGGTCATCCGCAGGGGTGCAGGCACAAAGCAGGGAGAAACTGAGCACAAAGATCAGGAGAAGCGAAAAGAATTTTTTCATAACGGTGGTCCTTTCCTTGTAAATTTGGGGCGCGTGATTCTTATTCCTTATTATAACACAGTTCTATCCTTTTGTCAATGTTTTACGCAAGCATCACCAAAGCGACAGAGAGGGACCTCTGTGCGCCAACGGTCTTTCTTGCGTCGTTCAAACGGTTGCGCTTCGACGGGTGAAAGTATCTTTTGCGCAGGAATTTACCCCTTCCACCAAACGCAAAGCGTTTGGTCCCCCTACCCCTCCAAGAGGGGCAGGCTTACCCTTATGCGCCAACGTTCTATATTACATCGTTCAAGAGTTTTCTCTCAGATGGGAAAACAATAAATGAACGACGCACAAAGGAAAATATCTCCCTCCTCGGCGGAAGCATTCCGCCGACCTTGGCTTTTCTTTGGTACTTTCTTTTCCCCTGAAAAGAAAGTACATAAACCCCCGCCTTCTCGCTTCATCGCTCGGCGCACCTTCGTCGAAAAAAACGCTTCTGCGAGAGCAGAAGCGTTTTTGTGTATCAAATTCAATCGAGGAAATCGTATGCCTGCGTTGCCGCTTCGATGCCGATCTCGTTGTAGCCGGGCTGGAGATAGTGAACGCCCGTGTGGACGGTGGCAATGGCGGTGGGGTTTTTGTAGGCATTGGAATGAACGGTGAAGGGGTAGACGGAATCGGGATATTTTTTCTCCCAATAGTCGGTCACGCCCTGGGCAGTGATCCACTGATCGTTCACGTCGCACGCCATGAAGGCATCGGAATGCTCGCGGACGAACGCCTTTTGAGCCTTACGGGGACCGTTGTCGAAGGTGTCGGTGGAGGGGCTGGTGGTATGGAAGGCACGGACCAGAATGATTCCGCCCGCCTCCAGCTGCTTTCCGCCGCTGAGAAGCATATCCTTTTTCAGGTTTTCATGGAGGGTCTCGAGGTTTGCACGGTAAGCAGCTTCGGTGTTGTCCTTATTGCTTTCGCCCTGCAGCCAGAAATAGGCGTAATTCTTCAGCTCGTAATGGCCTGCGGCGATCTCCGCATCCATGGTATCCTTGACCGCACTTACGATGGCGCGGCATTTCTCATAGCGATCCTGTCCGGGGAGCCAGACCTCAATGGCGGTGCTTCCTGCGGCACAGTTGACCATCCAGACCTTCTCTCCCGTCAGCTGATTCCATTTCCATGCAAGACCGCTGTCAAAGCCCACCTTCCCTGCGCCGCTCTTGCTCAGCGTGTTCAGCGGATATTCCAGCAAAGCGCCTGCGACGCTCTTTTTGGAGGTGAGGGTCTGGGCGACGAAGGAGGATGCGTTGCTGACGGTAAGGTTCTTGCCGGAGGAGATTCCCGCTACGGTGGTGGCATGCCCGGTGGTAGACCATGCGTAGGTGGAATAGACCTTCCCCTCTTCGCAGACGATGGACTGATTGCGCGCCGTGTTGTAAACGTTGGGTTCGCTCGTGGTGGAGCCTTCCCCGTTGCTCTGCCCCAGGATCAGGAAGACCGAAATGGGGGCGGGGGTGACGGTGACCTTATAAACCGAGCCGTCGGTGAGGGTGACGGTGGCCTTGCCCGTTCCGCACGCGATGACCGTGTCCATTACCGTGCGGTTCTTTTTCT
>JAFPBP010000272.1 GCA_017424085.1 Clostridia bacterium | reverse complement strand
GCCCGTGATATAGTCCAGATAGTCGGGGTTGGTCTCGTCCACCTCGGGCAGGATCTTGATGCCCCACCACGCTTCGTAGTCGTCGGGCCATTTTTTGAATTTGAACCAGGGATAGTATTTCGATTCCTCGGAGCGGTAAGCGCCTCGGTTGGGATAGGTTCCGTAGCGGTTGAAATAGATGCTGTCGTCCCCCGTGTGGCTGAACACTCCGTCCAGAATGATCTTCATGCCGCGGGCGTGCGCCTCGTGGCAAAGGGCACGGAAATCCTCCTCGTTGCCCAAAAGGGGATCGATGCGCTCGTAGCTCGCCGTATCGTAGCGGTGATTGGAATGGGCTTCAAAAATGGGGTTCAGATACAGGATGGTGACCCCAAGGGTCTTCAGATAGTCCAGCTTTTCCGCAATGCCCCGCAGGTTTCCGCCGAAAAAGTCGGTGGTATCCAGATCTCCGTTGGGCTCCCGCTTCCACGTGGGCAGTTCTCCCGCTTGGCGGCGGGTGGCGTAGGACTTTTCCTCGGGCAATACAAATTCCCCCGCCCGGTGGAACCGATCGGGGAAGATCTGATAAATTACGCCGCCTTCCCAGCCCTTGGGAGAGACCTGGGCGGGGTCGTATGCGGTGATCTGCCATGCGGGAGGATGCTCCCGACCGCAGACGGGGCGGTTGCGGGCGTCTCTTCCGTAGACCACGGGACCCTTCGCCGTTTCCAGACGGAAGGTGAACCAATGGATCGCCGCCCGTTGGGGGGTCACGGTGGCGGTCCACCGCTGATACTGTCGGATATTTTCCGCAAAGGTGAAGGGGATCTCGTCGGCGGGCTTTCCGTCCTCGGAGAAATAGACCTCTCCTCCCGTCATTCCGTCCCCGCGGGGAACGAGAATGGACAGGGTCACGGGGGTTCCCGCAGGAACGGCACCCGTGGGGGAGCGGTAAAAGGCATCGCGGGAGTCGAAGACGACTCCCGTTTGCCGATCGTTGATGGGGATCACTTTTTGTCACCCACGGGTTTCATATCCCAGATGCCCTCCGCATAGTCGCGGATGCTGCGATCCGAGGAGAAGAAGCCCGCCTTGGCGATGTTGATCAGAGATTTTTTGTTCCAGGCATCGCGGTCGTTGGCGTATTCGTTGCCGATGATGCTCTGGATCTGACGGTAGGACTCAAAGTCCGCCAGATTCATATAGGGATCCGCAAAGCGGCTGTCCATGGTCAGACTGTCCGCAATGTCGGCGAAGGATTCGCCGCAGATGCCCGCCCGCAGGGTGTCGATGATGCGACGGATGCGGGGATTGGAGTTGTAGTAGTCCAAAGGACGGTAGCCGCGACGGTACAGATCCGCCACCTCCTCGGTGCGAAGACCGAACAGGAAGATGTTCTCGTCGCCCACCTCCCGGTGGATCTCCACGTTGGCGCCGTCCAGAGTGCCCACGGTCAGAGCGCCGTTGATCATCAGCTTCATGTTGCCCGTGCCGCTGGCTTCGGTTCCCGCCTGAGAGATCTGCTCGGAAACGTCGGCGGCGGGCATCAGATATTCCGCCAAGGTCACGCGGTAGTTCTCCGCAAAGATGACCCGCAGCTTTTGGTTGACCTGAGGATCGTTGTTGATGAGCTTGGCGATGGAGGTGATCAGCATGATGATCCGCTTCGCCATATAGTAGCCCGATGCCGCCTTCGCCGCAAAGAGGAAGGTGCGGGGCTGGAATTCCATGTTGGGGTTATCCTTCAGATCCAGATAGAGGGAGAGAATGTGCAGGGCGTTGAGCAGCTGACGCTTATACTCGTGCAAGCGCTTGACCTGTACGTCCAGAAGGGTATCGGGATCGGGAAGCACGGCACACCCTTCCTTCTTCAGGAAGCGGGCAAAGCGCTCCTTGTTTTCCCGTTTGATCCTCGCCAGTGCCTCGGTGACCTGCTTATCGTCCTGGAATTTCAAGAATTCGCTCATCTTGGAGGCGTCGGAAACAAAGCCGTCGCCGATGCATTCCTTCAGAAGGTCGGTCAGCCCGGGGTTGGATTGGCAAAGCCAGCGTCTGTGGTCGATGCCGTTGGTGACGTTGGTGAATTTTTCGGGATAGATATCGTTGAAATCCTTGAACACGCGGTCCTTCAGGATCTGACTGTGCAGGGTGGAGACCCCGTTGACCTTGTTGGAGCCGATGACCGACAGATTCGCCATGCGGACCGAGTTGTTGGCAAGGATCGCCATGCGGGAAATCTTGTCCCAATCCCCGTTGGTCCGTTGGAACATTTCCTCGCAGAAGCGGCGGTTGATCTCGTGAATGATGGAGAAGATGCGGGGGAGGATGGAGCGGAAGGTCGCCTCGCCCCAGGTCTCCAGCGCCTCGGACATGACGGTATGGTTGGTGTAGTTGATGGTGCGCTTGACGATGTCCCAGGATTCGTCCCAGCCGTAGCCGCATTCGTCGATGAAGATACGCAGCAGCTCGGGAATGCACAGGGAGGGGTGGGTATCGTTGATGTGGATGATCACCTTGTCGGGCAGGGTCTCAAGGGAGCCGTGGTTGGCAAGGTGATTCTTGATGATGTTCTGCAGCGCCGCAGATACCAGAAAATACTGCTGGCGCAGGCGCAGAGACTTGCCCTGCGTATGGTTATCGGGGGGATACAGGATCTTGGAGATCATTTCCGCGTTGGTGTTTTCCTCGGCGGCGCGGATATAATCCCCCTGAGAGAAGAGGCTCATGTTGACGGGGTTCTTCGCCGTCGCCTTCCAGAGGCGCAGACGGCTGACGCCCTCGGTATCGTGACCGGGGATCATCAGATCGTAGGGGGTTGCGCGGATGATGTCGGCGCCGTAGTGATGGATCACCAATCTGCCGTTTTCCCAGGATTCTTCGATGTGACCTCCCAGAGGCACGTCCACCGCCTCATCCAGACGGGGAGAGAGCCAGACCTCCCCCATGGGAAGCCAGGTGTCGGACAGCTCGATCTGCCATCCGTCCACGATCTTCTGTTTGAACATGCCCAGCTCGTAGCAGATGCTGTGCCCCGTGGCGCAGTAATTGCGGGAAGCCATGGACTCCATGAAGCACGCGGCAAGTCTGCCCAGACCGCCGTTGCCGAGGCCTGCGTCGGGCTCTAAATTATAAAGGTCCTTGGGCTTCAGACCGTATTGGGACAGGACCTCTGCAAAGAGATCTTCTCCGAACAGGGAGAACACGCAGTTCTTCAGACTTCTGCCCAAAAGGAACTCCATGCACATATAATAGACCTGCTTGCCGTTTTCCTCTTCCACCTGCTTTTCAAAGGCGAGGCGCTTGCGGACGGCTTCGTCGCGGGCGACGGTAATGACGCATTTGTAGATCTGCTCCAGATCCGCCTGGTCGGGCTCGGTGCCGTAATAGCGCAGAAGATTGTCGTCAATGCGTTTCTTGAATTCGGTTGCGGTGAGGGTGGGATTGTTCATAAAAACCTGCTTTCTTGGAATCGCGTCATGGGATTGGGTGCCGAAGGGTCTCTTCGGCACCCTGTTGCGAGTATTGGAATGGGATCAGTTCATCAGAGAGTGATACATCTCCATGTACTGCTTTGCGGAGGCATCCCAGGAGAAGTCGCACTTCAAAGCGCGGACCTCAAGGGCTCTCCATGCCTTTTTGTCTGCATACAGCGCCACGGCACGCTCCAGCGCGTAGAGCATTTCGTGGGCGTTGTAATCGTCGAAGGTAAAGCCGTTGCCGCCCAAGGAGGCGTCGCAGACCGAGTCCTTAAGCCCGCCCGTGCGACGGATCAGGGGAGCGGCACCGTAGCGGCACGCCACCATCTGAACCAGCCCGCAGGGCTCGCTCTGAGAGGGCATGAGGATAATATCGGAGGCGCCGTAAATGCGGCTTGCCAGGGCACTGTTAAAGTCGATGGTCACCGACATCTTCTCGGGATATTTCGCCTGAATTTCGGTCAGAGCATCTTCGTATTCCTTGTCCCCCGTGCCCAGGATCACGAGCTGCAGGGGCAGATTCAGAATATCGTGGATGACCCGAAGGACCAGATCCAGCCCCTTATGGGAGACCAGACGGGAGATGATGCCCACCATGGGGATCTCCTTGCTGACGGGAAGCCCCAGATCCTTTTGCAGATCCAGCTTGTTCTTCGCCTTCTGCGCGGGAGTGCGCGCCGAGAAGGGGTTGGTCAGTGCCTTGTCGGTCATGGGATCGTAGCGCACGGTGTCGATGCCGTTGAGAATGCCCCGGAGCTTGGACTGATTGCGGGCAAGAATGCCCTCCAGCCCGTGAGCGTAATAGGCGTAGAGAATTTCTTCCGCGTAGGTGGGGGATACGGTGGAAACCTGATCCGCCGCCTCCACGGCACCCTTCATCAGGTTCAAGGCTCCGTTGAATTCCGCAATGGATGCGGATTCGTCGGGAATGTTGAACAGATCTGCGTGACGGTCGAAATCGAACACGCCCTGATACTGGATGTTATGAATG
>JAFPBP010000271.1 GCA_017424085.1 Clostridia bacterium | reverse complement strand
GGTTATAAACCAAGTATCAATATTTTATCGTGATTTTGCTTCCATGTCAAGGGTTTTTGCTTAAAATTCATATATAATCCACAACTCAGCAGGATTTCCCCGTTCGTTCGTCGGAATTCCGAGGCGATCTCCGCATAAAACAAGCCCTCCGCACGGACGAATCCGCACAGAGGGCAAAATATCAAGAAAAAAATTACGCTCAATAACCGGAATGCAGGTCCAGAGAGGTATCGTTCTCCACCCATTCGGACTGGACGTCAATGACGCGGTATTCGTCGTTGGTGTCGCGAATGATGACGGTGGAGATGCCCGCGTTGATGATCAGACGCTTGCACATGGAGCAGGAGTTGGTCCCGGGGACGACCTCGCCCGTATGGGGATCGCGGCAGACCATATAGAGGGTGGCGCCGATCATTTCGTCCCGCGAGACGGCGATGATGGCGTTTGCCTCCGCGTGGACCGAGCGGCACAGCTCGTAGCGCTCGCCGCTGGGGATATTGTATTTTGCCCGCAGGCAGTAGCCCAGATCGCAGCAGTTTTTCCGGCCGCGGGGGGCACCGTTGTAGCCCGTGGAGATGATGGTATCGTTTTTCACGATCACCGCCCCGTAGGTTTTCCGAAGACAGGTGCTGCGCTCGCAGACCGTCCCCGCAATATCGAGATAATAGTTGATCTTTTCACGGCGAATCATATAACGTGCCTCCTTTTTCTTCATTATAACATAGGTCGGGGCGCAAAATCAAGAAAATCTCCGAATCGTCGCAAAAAAGTTACAAAACCCCCTTGACGGCGGGGGATTTTCATGCGATAATATAGGTATGAACCATTTACGGAAAGGACCTTGCCCCATGAACGAGGATTTTCGAAAGCGAATCAACCGTTTCGTCCGTGACCTGCTCCACGGCTACGCACCCACCGCAACGCAGGCAAAAACCATTCACGACCCCATCTGGGGCTCGGTGGAGTTCCATCCCTGGGAGGTTCGGATCATCGACTCTCCCCTGTTCCAGCGCCTGCGGGACATCAATCAGGTGGGCTTGGCGGAGACCACCTACCCCGCCGCACGGCACACCCGCTTCACCCATTCTCTGGGCACCTGCGCCATCGCATCCCGCATGGCTCAGCGGCTTTACGCCGACGCACGGGAGCGGGAGGAGGTGCGGGAGGTGATCGGGGACGGGGAGATCCGTCTGCTCCGTCTGGCGGCGCTGCTTCACGACGTGGGGCATTGCCCCTATTCCCATCTGTCCGAAGCCATTTACGGGAAAATGCCCGAATTCGAGCCCATTCGTGCCGCCGCCATCGCCGAATGCGGTCAGCCCATCAACCCCTCGCCCCACGAGATCTTCTCTTATTTCGTGGTCACCTCCGACGCCTTCGTGTCCTTCTTCCATCGCCACGTGGCGTACCCCGACGTGGAGACCGTTTCCGACGCGCGGGACCTGCTCCATCGGGCGGCACGGATGATCGTGGGGGCGGTGAACGAGACCGATCGGGGGCGGCTTTCCTATCTGACCGAGGTGCTCAACGGCAATTTCGACGCGGATAAATTGGACTACACCCAAAGAGACAGCTATACGGCAGGCATCGCCCTCACCTACGGGGTGGAGCGGTTTTTGCTTAAATCGGTCATCTGCCGCACCGAGGCGGGAGGCGTTGCCGACTACCGTCTCGCCCTCACGGCGGACGCTCTCTCCACCGTGGAGGAGCTGATGTTCAACCGAAGCATGCTCTACCATTATATATACCGTCACCAGAAGGTGCTTTCGGCGGAATCCCAGATGCGGGATGCCCTGTACGCTCTGGTGAAGGTGGGGCGCATCTCCCACCCCTGCGATTTTCTCACCCTCTCCGACGGGGACATCGACGCCTTGTACCGTTCCCGCCGCCAGCCCTACGCCTCCTACGGGGCGCGGCGCAACAAGACCCTGAAGCATCTCATGGAGGCGCTGAACCACCGCTCCCTCATGAAGCGTGCCTTGGAGCTTTCGCCCGACAGCTTTGAGGAATATCAGCTGCCCAAGCGGCAGATGGAGCAGGTTTTGGATGCGCTGGAGGGAGACGGGAAAAAGGAGGATATTCTGGAGGATTTCCTCCACGGCTGGCAACGCCGCACCCTCTTCCCCCAAGGGATCGCCGATTATATCGCATTCCTCAACCGTTGCACCCCCGAGGACTACATCGCCGAGCGGCAGACCGTTGCATCCCGCATTGCCGACGCCTACCGCGCCGCAGGAAAAAAGGTGGATTTCGACGCCTTTGATCTGGCTCTTTCCTTCCAGCCTCCCCTGAAGAGCGATCTGACCCTGACCATCACCGACAAAAAGCGCCGTCTGATCCATGCGGACGGGACCATTCTTCGCATGGAGCGGTGGCTGGAGGCACTGAATCTGAGCAAATGGCGGGGATATCTGTTCGTGGCGCCCCACGTGGACCGCAAGCTGGCGGGTGCGGCGTTTGCGGCGTATCTGAAGGAAAAATGCGCCGAAGACTAATTTCGGTGCGAAAAAAATCCCAAAGCCCGTTATCATAACGGAAGGGGACGCAGAACGTGCCCTTCGGAGGATAAAAGAAGATGTATCAAATCACGCAGGAGGATTTCCTGCAGATCCGTGCGGAAGCCTTGGAGGAAAACCCCGAAGCCGCCGCCTTTACCGTGACCTTTGAGGTGATGGAGCGGATGTTCCCGCCCTACCTCTACGCCCGCCGCGGGTCGTTTCCCTGCAAGGAAGATCTGGAGGACTGCCTGATGACGGCGGAAATGCGGATCGCTCAGCGGTTGCGGCGCTATTATTTCGAGCGCGCCGACATGGAGCAGACCCCCGAGTCCCTGCAGCGCTGGATGTTTGCGGTGCTGAAGAACTGTCATTATACCGTGCTGCGGCAAAGCGAGGCGGGGAGGGAGGTCTTGAACCGCCTGCAGCAGCAGACCGCCCGCGATCTGGGCGTGACCTACACGGGCGACGGGCAGATGATCCTGGACGAGGGCAACGACGGCGGGTTTGACGACCTGTTCCGTCGGGAGGAGACCGCGCAGATGCGGGATCTTCTGACCCGATGCTTTACCGAGACCGCCCAAGGAAAGAACGACGTGCAGATCCTTTTGGCATGGATGACGGTGGGGGCGCTGATGCTCTGCCGCGACATGAAGAAAAAGGACGCCATCGCCCTGATCTCCGACGCAGACCCCACCATGCGGGAGCTGTTGTCCCTGCTGCGCCGTCTTTTGAGTCAGCTGGATTGGCTGACCCTGTCCGACCGCGATTGGACGGTCATCGGAGAACGGCTGGACCGCATGCATGCGGACGGTCGGTCGGTGGGGGATCTGAAATTCGGCGATTTCACAGGTCAATCCACGCGGGAATACATCTCCAAATCCATCAACAAGCGCAACGACGCCTTCCGTCGAAGCGCCTCGGACTTGGAATTTGAGTTTTAAGAAGGAGCATCCGTATGAGGGAAACGATGACAAACGAAGAGATCATTGATTATATCACCTTAAAAGAACGCACCCCCGAAAACCTGCGGCGGATCGTTGCCATGAACCGACTCATGGCGCAAGACCCCGACCTGCGCCGTCGGGTGGAGACCCTGGAAGCAATCTACGACGCCCTTGCTCTCCCCCGCACCCAAGAGCGCCTCGCCTTCCTGCAATCCCAAGAACTCCGGCAGGAGGACGCCGAAACAGTGCTCTATCTCTGATCATAAAAAAAAGAACTGCCACGTGCACAAAAAAAGAGGCACTCCTGCTTGGAGTGCCTCTTTCGTTTTGGGTTATTTTACTTCGATAAAATACTCTCGATCATATACACACTCTAAAATGCAGCGCCCATCTTCGTTGATCAACAGAATGCAAGTACCAAGGTTCAATTCTTCAACGCCCAAATAACTCCGCATGGATTCCACGGCACGATCTACCATCTCTTTGGTAATATTTTTTGCATTTCCGTTAAAATAATCCTT
>JAFPBP010000029.1 GCA_017424085.1 Clostridia bacterium | reverse complement strand
GGTTCCTATAACGGAAAGCAGGTTCTGAAAGTGAACAACGAAGAGGCAAAATGAGTTTTGCCGAGTCAATCCGAGGGGGAAACATTCCTTTCTTTTTGCGAGGAAGAGGTGTTTCTCCGTCGTTTTGTGCCTAAAAACAGGAGGGAGTGCGCAAAGTGAAGCTGTTTATCATCCGACACGGCGCTCCGAACTACGCAAAGGATACCCTGACGGAGCAGGGCTGGAGGGAGCAGGAATTGCTGACTCCGTTTTTGGTGGCAAAGAAGCCCGACGTGGTCTGCCTCTCGTCCTTGGGACGGGCGCAGGATACGGCGAAGGGGTTGCTGCGGGAAACGGGGATCCGTCCGTTGGTGTTCCCCTGGCTTTGCGAATTTGACGCACGCCTGCCCGAGCCCTTTGCCGAGCGTTGTCCGTGGCATCTGAATCCCGTGGATTGGTCGAAGAACCCCGCGTGGCTGGGTCCCGACTGGCAGGAGGATCCCCTCTTCCGCGATTCGGAGTTTTTGCGTACATACCAAGCCGACGCCGCCGCTCTCGACGCATTTCTGGCAGAGCACGGCTATCATCGGGAGGGGCGGTTCTACCGCGTTTCCAAGGAATTTTTCGATACCAATGAAACGATCATGATGTTCTGCCATCTGGGACGGGGACAAATGCTTTTGTCGCATCTTCTCAGCATGCCCTGGATGCAGATCCATTATTTTTGGCTGCCCACCTCGTCGATCACCGAGGTGATCTTTGAGCGATCTCCCTTCGATCGCAGTCTTGCGCTGGCGCGTTGCGCCACGGTGGGGAGCGTGCCTCATCTGGATGCCGCAGGGGTCGCCCGTTGCAATTCGGGCTTTATGATGCCCATCGACGGTTATACGCGGGAGGTTGATCGTCCCGCCGATCTTTCGCAATAAGCAGTATAGGAATAAGAAGGTTTTTGTATGGCAATCGTCCGCTATGTGGAAAAGAAATCCCCCTTTCGGAAGAAGATTCTTCCGGGAGACGATCTGATCGCCCTCAACGATACGCCCGTGCGGGATTTTTTGGATTATATGTATCTCACCGCTTCGGGGGTGATCAAAGCGACAGTTTTGCGCAACGGGGAAACGATCACCGTTACGATCCCCGAAACGTCGGACGACCTTGGGATGGATTTTGAAAACTATCTCATGGATAAACAGCGCTCCTGCAAAAACAAATGCATTTTCTGCTTCATCGATCAGTTGCCCTGCAACATGCGGGAGACTATGTATTATAAGGATGACGATTTCCGCCTTTCTCTTCTTTACGGAAACTACGTCACCATGACCAATCTGACCGACGAAGACGTGGAGCGCATCATCTCCATGAAGATCTCGCCCTTCAACGTTTCGATCCATACCACCGATCCCGACCTGCGGGTGAAAATGATGAAGAACCCCAACGCGGGGCGGTGCTTCGAGTTGTTGCAGGCATTCCGCGATGCAGACATCAACCTGCGGGGGCAGATCGTTCTTTGCCCCGATTGGAACGACGGCGCCGCGCTGGATCGGACCCTCAACGATCTGAAGACCCTGTATCCTCAGCTGTCCAGCGTTTCGGTGGTGCCCGTGGGACTGACCCGACACAGAGACGGGCTGGAGCCCCTTCGGACCTTCACCCCCGAGGAATGCCGCCGCGTGGTGGAGCAGGTGGAAGCCTTTTCCGCCCGTTGTCTGGCGGAATTCAACACCCGTCTGGTCTATCCCTCCGACGAGTTTTACATCAAAGCGGGCTTGCCTCTGCCTCTCTATGAGGATTACGAGGAATTCGAGCAGCTGGAAAACGGCGTGGGCATGGTTGCCACCTTCGAGCGGGAACTGGAGGATCTGATCGCCTTCACCGACGAGCCCTTCTCCCGTCCCATCCGCGTTTCCTCGGTTACGGGCAAGATCACCGAAGGCATGATCCAATCTGCCGTTCAGCGCCTGCGCTCGGTCATGCCCGACCTGCAATGCAACGTCTACGCCATCCGCAACGATTTCTTCGGGGAAGATGTGACGGTGACGGGGCTGATCACGGGGCAGGACATCATTTCCCAGCTGCAGGGAAAACCCTTGGGGGACTATCTCATTGTTCCCAACGTCATGCTACGTGACGATAAATTTCTTGACGACATCTCGGTTCGTGATCTGGAAGCC
>JAFPBP010000270.1 GCA_017424085.1 Clostridia bacterium | reverse complement strand
TTGTGCGGGCGCAAGATCTACGGCAAAAACGCAAGCAACGCCTAAAATGAAGCAAACAATCCCTCCGAGCGACACTGTGGTGCAATCCTTCCATAAGTGAACCATTCCCGCCAATGCGGCACTACAAAACACCGTCGTTGCAATCACGGGGCATTGCTCAAAAACCATGCCAACAACGTTTCCGACGGTTAAAAACCCCAGAATTCCACCCAAAAGAATACGAAATAAATACCAAAAACCATGCTTCAGATCTGTCGCGGCACCTAGGATGCGTCCGTAGCATCCCAGAGCGATCGCCATGGTGCCCCCGCTAACTCCCGGAACCGACATGGTCCCTCCCAACAAAATTCCCGTAATAATATCCTTGATCATACTTCTACGCTCCCTTCAAAATACTATATGCAACCGAAATACGTTTTTGACGGTTTTTCATAATTGTCATGATTCCTTGCGTAGAATGTCAAATTTTCGTGGTAGACTTATCCTACCAAAGAAAAGAGGAAATCAACATGGAATACTTTTTGGAAACGTCCGAATCCATCGAATCGGGGCTTGGATTTTCCCATTTTGACGCACTTCATCTTAGTTGGCTCGGATTTTTTGTGGTGCTGATTGCGATCGGATGTATGTGGTATCGGAGGTTGAACGAGTCGGGGCGGCGCAAAGCCCGCTATCTGATGGCAGCAATGATTGTTGCCAACGAGATCTTCAAAATGGTCTGCCTCACCGTCGGGAATAATTACACGGTCCATTACCTTCCCCTCCATCTTTGCTCCATCAATATTTTTATCGTTGCTCTTCATGCGGTGCGCCCCAATAAGGTTTTAGATAATTTTCTCTACGCCATTTGCATTCCTGCCGCTCTCGCGGCGCTGCTCTTCCCCTCGTGGACCAAGCTGCCCTTCTTGAATTTCAGCCATATTCACAGCTTTACCATTCATATTGAGTTGGCGCTCTATCCCATTATTCTCACCACCGCAGGGGACATCCGCCCCGATTGGCGCAAGATCCCTCCGTGCCTGGCGTTGTTGGGAGGGGTTGGTGTTTTTGCGCTGATCATCAACCTGCTTTTGGATACAAACTACATGTTTCTTATGGAGGCGGAAGAAGGAAATCCTCTGATCTATTTTGAGGAATGGTTCGGAAGTCATCTCGTCGGCTTCCCCGTTTTGATTACGCTGATCCTTCTGATCATGTACTTACCCCACGTGCTCCTGCAACACAGGAAAAAGAAGGTATAAGGAAATTGTTTTGAGGCTCCGACGAATTTTTCGTCGGAGCTTTTGCATTTTAACAAAACCCTAACGTTTCTCTAAAATCTCGTAAACAATCTCGTAGTATAATGTGCTCACAAAAAAACGAGAGAAGGAGTTTTTCCCTATGTCTAAGTTCGTGGATGCCAATGAAAAAATCGCAGAAAAGGTCGTTGAGGGGTATAAGAAGATCGAAAACGGCGTTGTGAGCGGCTACAAAAAAATTGAAAACGGTACCGTGGAAGGCTTTAACAAGATAAACGACAAGATCATCGAGACCGTCTTTTCCAAGGACGGCGAAACCGTGGAGGAGACCAAGAAGCGTCTCTCCGAGAACAAAGCAGGCAAGTAAATATAAAGAAAGAAAAGGGAGTTTTTATTATGAATCAGAATGATCAAAATTTTCTCATTGAAAAGATCCGAACCCAGTATACAGAAAAGGAACATACAGATCTGGACGAACTGAAATCCTTAGATCGCAAGGTGAAGCGCCCTGCCGAGGTTTTTGCTTATGTCTTCGGAAGTGTCGGTGCTGTTATTATGGGATGCGGAATGAGTCTTGTTATGACCGAGATTTCAGAAATCGTCGGAATTGCCAATCCCATGGTCAGCGGTATTATCATCGGAATTATCGGCATGACAATGGCAATCGTAAACTATCCCATGTATAAGGGAATTCTCGGTGGCCGCCGCAAAAAGTACGCAAAGCAAATTATCGAGCTCAGTGATAGGATCGCAAAGGGTTGATCAATAATCTTCATACATCAAAAGCTCCTCCGTGACGGTTTCACAGAGGAGCTTTCATTGTTATCAGTCTTCGGAATTGGGCTTTTTGTATTCGTTTTCACGAATGCCGGGATATCTTTCATCCAGGTATTTTTCTCGATAGGGATTCACTCCGTCAGAGGGCTTGACGGGCTTGTTTGGCAAAAGCCAGGAGGGCTTCTTATAGAACTTGTTGTGGAATTTATTCTCGATCCGATCGCTGTTTTCCAAAACGTTCATACAAGCGCGAATGCAGCCGCGGGCACCGCAGATCGCCATATATCCCGTGTGCCCCATAATATAGCTTTCGTATTCCATGACACGGTTGGTTTCGGGTTTTCTGCCCCAGGTACCGCCCGCAAGAGTATAAGCAAGGATATACGCTTCCTCTTCGGTCATTTCGGAATTGCGAACGTCAAACGCCATATTGGGGAAATCCTTCTTCAGGAAGGGGGAGCATTCGTTGTTCATGCCGTGATGCGACAAGGTACAGCGTCCCATCTGAACGTCACCGTACCAGATCTTCTTCTCTCCGTAATCAACGGTGAGACGGGCGTTGGGATCTTTCACCGAAGGAACCGCATTTCCGGGGCAGGCACGGGCGCAGGCGCCGCAATGCAGGCAGATGTCACCCGTATCAAGGATGGGGTCAGGCTCCAGTTCACAGTCGGTAAAGATCAAACCGAGGCGAACGCGAGGACCAAACTTTTTGGTCAGAAATACCTTGGAGAATCCAACCTCGCCCAAGCCGCAGCCCGCCGCAATGAGACGAACGCTGCAAACCACGTCGGGAGGTACTTTGCCTTCCGCCACGGGCTCCTTGGTGGTTCCGTTTCCTTCGGGAACCGCAGGATAGTGAGCAACCGCTTCCCAACCGTGATCCTCGATGAAACGGGTCAATTCGTAGGACAGGCGAGGACGGAAATAAGAATTGAGTTTATTGTAGGAGTAGAAGGTGTAGTTATGCCAATGGGTTCCCTCTTCAATGCCGCGATAGGTTCCGCGAGGAATTCGCATGGCAAGGGCGATCACCGATTTGGCTTCGGGAAAATAGGTCAGAGGAGACATAAGCTTCGGCGCATTCTTGAACCGCTCCACGTTACCGATGGCGATGCAATCAATCCCCAACTCTGCCGCCCGATCCTTGATCATTTGAGAGGTCAGTTTCATTACCGCTTACCCTTTCCGTCGGAGCTGAAGGCACCGCCGAGAACGGTGTTTGCTTCGGTGTTCCGATCTGCCACAGGTCCATGCTCGCCGATTGCCCAATAGGCTCTCTTGCGGAAGGGATTCTCAAAGCGGTTGCCCAGATTTCCGTTTTCTTCCAGCTCGCACAGGCAGGTGCGGTTGCAAAGAGCGGCAATGCGGTCCGGCTTTGCATAGTCGGCAAAGCGGTTCTTGCAAGCTCCGTTTTTGCAGATTTTACAAAGATCATAATTTACCGAGGCTACGGTCATCTTTTTGCCGCAAACGTCGATTTCAGCGGCATTTTCCTTGTCAATGGCGCCCAGAGGACAAATATCGGCGCACTTCCCGCACTTGGTGCAAACCGCACGCTCCAACAGGGGAGAGGATTCGATCTCAGCGTCGGTAATGATCATATGGAAGCGCTGTCTGGAGCCGTACTCGGGAGTCAGAACGATTCCCGAAAGACCGATCTCCGCAAGACCGCAGGCAACGGCGGCATAATCAAAGTCGGGGAATACGTTGGGTGCGGGACGACCTTCCGCAACCGAAACGCCGGCAGGGGTGATCTCGGAGGGGTTGGGAAAAAGAGGAACCGCCTCCCAGCCCTCGTCCTCCAGAACGCGAACCAGATTGTAGCAGGCAAGTGACAGGAATTCGTCCTCCAGCCAGTTTTTCCCAAAGAGGTTGTAATCGCCGAAATTGGTTCCTTCCTCCACGCCGCGAAGAGATCCGCGGCAAATGCGCTTACCCAGAAGAATTACGGTTTTTCCCTCGGGAAAGATGGAAAAGGGGTTATGCTGAGCGTCCACATCAGCAAAGCGTTCCTTTCCCGCAAAGCCGATCAAGTCGATGCCTTCCCGCTCCATGGAGCTGCGGATCAACGTTTCTAATTGGTTCATATAGATGTCTCCTCCGAAATATTTTCTTATTTTCTTCAGTTTACCATAAGTTTTCGATACTGTCTATCAAAAAAGACATACTTTTTTAGGATTTCGAAACTTGAAACCACGGAAAAAATGTGATATAATAAAACCGTTGGGAGGAATGATCTATGAATTTCACAACCATGCCGATCCTGAACGGGATCTCAGTCTTCCGATTCTCCTATGATCCCCGCCCGCCCATCCTCGTTCCCGGACGGGATTTTTGCTCTCTGTCCTACCGAATCTCGGGGAAGGTGAAGATCAAGGGAGACGCGGGCAGCTTTTGGTCCGAATCCGAATCTCTGACCTTTTTGCCCCGAGGCTATCGCTACTGCACGGAAATCTCCGAGGCAGGGAAGATGATCGTGATGCACTTCACCACCGAAAACGATTGCGGCGGGGTTGCATCCTGCGTCAAGGCACCTTACCCCAAAGCAATGCTGCATTTGTTTGAAAGCACGGCAGATCATTTCGCCTCCTGCGGGTGTGACCTTGCGCTGATGTCCATGGGATACGAGCTTCTTTCCGAATCGGGTCTTTGCTTCGCACCCGAACACCTCGTCCCGAGAAGATTAAAGGAATGTAAAAAGCATCTGGATGAATCTATTGCCGATCCCTCGTTGCGCATTTCCGATCTTGCGCAGATGCGGGGCGTCAGCGACGTATATTTTCGCAAGGAATTTCGTCAATATTACGGGGCATCGCCCTTGGAGTACGTAAAATCACGGCGCATTGAAAACGCGAAATTACTCCTGCAAACAGGGCTCTACACCGTGACCGAGGTTGCCTTTCGCTCGGGCTTTGAAAGCTCCAGCTATTTTTCTGCGGAATTCCGCCGTATGACGGGAATGTCTCCGCGAGAGTATGCAAATAAGCATCAATTGAATTAACGCTTCAAAAGCGATTGACAATCGCGTCGTTTCATGGTATAATCAGACATAACCAATAAGGAGAACGAAATGAAAACGTATTTGTTTGATTTTGACGGAACGCTGGTGGATTCCATGCCCACATACGGAGCCATGATGCTTCGGATCCTGGATGAAAATCACGTTTCATATCCCGAGGATATTCTGAAAATCGTAACCCCGCTGGG
>JAFPBP010000269.1 GCA_017424085.1 Clostridia bacterium | reverse complement strand
GCAAATGCTAAGAAGTTAGTTCCGGAAGGTGTAGAAGGACGTGTAGCATATAAGGGAACCGTAGAAGATACTGTATTCCAGTTAATCGGTGGTTTACGTGCCGGTATGGGTTACTGTGGCATCCCCTATCTGTCTCAGTTCTGCTTCGGCGTGTGCGACAAGGAATTCCCCGCCCGTGCCAAGGAATGGGGCGGCGGATTCGTCATCGGCGGACAGAACTACGGACAGGGCTCCTCCCGTGAGCACGCGGCGCTGGTGCCTCTGTATCTGGGGGTCAAGGCTGTGGTTGCCAAGTCCTTCGCCCGCATCCACGCGGCAAATCTGATCAACTCGGGCATTCTCCCCCTCACCTTCGCCAACGAAGCCGATTACGATCAAATCGACCAGGGCGACGAGCTTGAGATCGCCGCCATCCGCACCGCCGTGGAGGAAGAGCGTCCTCCCGTGCTGGTGAACAAGACCAAGGGCGTAGAGATCCCCCTCGCCACCGTCTTTACCGACCGTCAGAAGAAAATGATTCTGGCAGGCGGACTTCTCAACGCCACCAAGAACGCGAAATGAAGCAGTTCCTCACGGCGTTGGACAAGGGAATGACCCCCGTTCTGAGCTTGACCTATCTGGCGGTCTGTCTGATCACGCTGACGGTGAAGCCTGCGGGAGCGGGCGGCATCTATCTTCTCATGATCCTTTGGGCGATCGCGCTGATGATACTCATGCGCTGGGGCATCTGGGGCATTCTTCGCATGGCGCAAAAGCAATATCCCACCCTGCCGCCCCTGCGCCGTCTGGTGCGGCTGACCGAGATCGTGGAGCTGGTGCTGTTCGTGGGCGCCGTAGTCTGGGCGATCCTTCTGTGGGAGCTTCCCGTGCTGTGGCTTTTCGTGCCCATTCCCCTCTTCGGATTTCAAGGCGCGTTGCATTTCGATCTGTTATACGTAATCAAATGATTTGATAAAGGAGAACTCTTATGTACGAAGCACAAATTCAAGCGGCTACCGAAAAATTCGCCACCCTTCTGCGGGAACAGCTGACCCGCGTGGACGGGCTCAAGGAGCAGGGCGATTTCGTAGATTACGCAAAATTGGATAAGATCATCATCGGCGTTTGCGGCGGCGACGGCATCGGCCCCACCATCACCGCACAGTCCGCACGGGTGCTGGAGCATCTGCTGGCGGACGAGATCAAGGCGGGAAAGGTGGAGCTGCGCAACATCGACGGGCTGACCATCGAAAACCGCGTGAAGGTCATGAAAGCCATCCCCGACGACGTGATGAAGCAGCTGAAGGCTTGCCACGTCATTCTGAAGGGACCCACCCACACCCCCAACGCAGGGGACGGCTACCCCAACATCGAGAGCGCCAACGTTGCCATGCGGAAGGCTCTGGACCTGTTTGCCAACGTGCGCCCCGTGAAGGTTCCCGATCAGGGCATCGACTGGACCTTCTTCCGTGAAAACACCGAGGGCGGCTATGCCGTGGGCTCCAAGGGCGTGAACGTGACCGAGGATCTGGGCATTGACTTCACCGTTGCCACCTCTCAGGGCTGTGAGCGCATCGCCGAGATCGCCTTCGACTACGCCAAGAAGAACGGCAAGACCCGCGTGGAGGTGGTCACCAAAGCCAACATCATCAAGACCACCGACGGCAAATTCCTGGAATATTGCCACAAGGTCGCCGACAAATACCCCGAGATCGAGCTGAACGAATGGTTCATCGATATCATGACCGCAAAGCTCATCGACGAAAAGCGCCGTCGTGACTTCCAGGTCTTCGTTCTGCCCAACCTGTACGGTGACATCATCACCGACGAAGCCGCCGAGTTCCAGGGTGGCGTAGGCACCGCAGGAAGCGCCAACATCGGCAAGAAGTACGCCATGTTCGAAGCCATCCACGGAGACGCTCCCCGCATGGTTCGGGAAGGCAGAGCCAAGTACGCCGATCCCTCCTCCATGCTCCGTGCCGCCGTTCTGCTTCTGTCCCACATCGGATATCAGGAGCAGTCCGACAAGCTCTCCGCCGCGCTGGATGAATGCATGTTCAACGAGCGCAAGCTGGTGGTCACCGGCAGAGACACGGGCTGCACCTGCGACGAATACGCAGATTACGTCATGTCCAAGCTTTGATTCAAAAATAACCGAACGCAACGAGGGTCCCTTCCCGAGCGCCCGCAGGCGCTCGGGGCCCCCTGCCGCTCCGCGGAAGGGGGCGCCAAGCGCGCCGCGCTTGGCGAAGGGACACCCCACGCGCATAAGGTTAGTTTGCGTGCCAGAACAATCCTTCCCCCAAACACAAAGCGTTT
>JAFPBP010000268.1 GCA_017424085.1 Clostridia bacterium | reverse complement strand
ATCTCGTTTCCCATCTGCGGGAGCGTGGGTTCTTCCACGTGACTCCCGATATGCCCTGCCCCTATCTGCGGGTCTATCGGGTGGATCGGGGGAATACGTCGGTCTACCTGCTGTTCAACGAGGGTGCGTCTCCCATCGATACCTTTATCGATTTTGCGGGCGCCGAAACTCCCGTGTTCTATGACGTCTGGCGCAACGCCGTCCGCAAGCCCGAGACCGAGGGCACCCGAATTCGGGTCAAGCTTGCGGCGGGCAATTCCATGGTGCTTCTCTGCGGTGAGGGTCGGGACGCCCTGCCCTACCGCTACGAGAACCCCGCCGCCGCCCCCGTGGCAGCTAAGTGGCAGGTGTCTCTGCAGGATGCGGGGAGCGACCAATGGCGGGATCTGGGGGAGATCAAGGGATATCCCCTCTTCAACCGCCCCGACCGCGAGGAATTCTTCTGCGGCACCATCCGCTATGCCTTCACCCTCTCCGCCGACGGCTCCGAAACGGTCCTCGATCTGGGCACCGTGGGCGAGATCGCTACCGTCACGGTGAACGGGCGCTCCTGCGGCACCTTGGTGTCCGCGCCCTATACCTTCGAGATCGGCAAAGCCATCCGCGCGGGAGAAAACGAGATCATCGTGGACGTGGTCAACAACTCCTACTATCGGGAGCGGGCATTCGACGGCTTCTCCAACCACCTGCCCCTGCCCCCCACGGGCTTGCTGGGCCCCGTGAAGATCGGATAATTTTTCCATGAATTTCCCCGTTGTTTCGGGCATGCTATGAAACAACGGGGGATTTTGATATGATTTGGATTTTTTACGGTTTTATTTTCCTTTTGGGCGGGATCTTATATCAGACCCTGGAGCTGTTTTGGCGCCGCCGCACCCACCCCTCTATGTTTTGGGCGGGGGGCACCTGCGCGGTGCTGTTGGAGCTGCTGTGCAATAACGTCTTTTTCGGATTGCCCCTCCTGCTCCGATGCCTGCTGGGGGCGCTGGTGATCACGCTGGTGGAATTTTCCTTCGGCTGCGTGGTGAACCTGCGGCTGGGGTGGAACGTGTGGGATTATTCGACCTTCCGCTTTCATTTCATGGGGCAGATCTGCCCTCTGTATTCGTCGCTTTGGGCAATCGTTTCTCTGCCCGCTCTGACTCTTTTGAATTTCCTGCGAAAACTCATCGTTTGAGAGGTGAATTATGCAATATTCACATATTTTATGGGACTTCAACGGCACTCTTTTGGATGACGTTGGGTTGGGTTTGGAGTGCATCAACCTGCTTTTGGCATCCCGCTCCCTGCCGCCCGTCCCCCATCGGGACGCCTACCGCCGCCATTTCCGCTTCCCCATTCGGGACTATTACGCCTCCGTGGGCTTCGATTTCTCCAAGGATCCCTACGATATCCTCGCCCACGAATGGATCGACCTGTATCGGGCGCGGGAGGATACCTGCCCCTTGTACGACGGGGTTGTGGAATTGTTGGAATACATAAGATCCGTCGGCACTCCGCAGATCTTGTTTTCCGCCACCCAGCGGGAAATGCTGCTGGGGCAGACCGACGGGCTGGGCATCACCCACCTCTTCGACGAGATTTTGGGCAGTACCGATATCTACGCCGAGGGAAAGGTGGCGCTGGGAAAGGCGTGGATGGAGAGGACCCGCCCCGCCCGTGCCTTGCTCATCGGGGATACGGTCCACGACGCCCAAGCCGCCGCCGAAATGGGGATCGCGTGCCTCCTCGTGGCACAGGGGCATCACTCCCCCGAAACCCTCGCCGCCACGGGGAACCCCGTGGTCCCCGACCTCTCCGCCGTCCGCGGGTTTCTTCAACGATAAAACGATGGGGCTGACT
>JAFPBP010000267.1 GCA_017424085.1 Clostridia bacterium | reverse complement strand
TCACCCGAAAGAAAAAGGGATGTTCCTTGCGTTTGATCTGTCAATTTATTGTGTTAACCCTCCTCCGACGGATGAAAATCCGTCGGCTATGGCTTTTCTTTTTCGGTTCCTTTTCTTTCTACCCGAAAGGAAAAGGGATGTTCCTTGCGTTTGATCTGTCAATTTATTGTGTTAACCTTCCTCCGACGGATGAAAATCCGTCGGACATGGCTTTTCTTTTTCGGTTCCTTTTTCTTTTCACCCGAAAAGAAAAAGGAACAACCCCTCGTCCCCCTCGTCCCCCTCGTCCCCCTCGTCCCCCTCGTCACCGCTCGTCGTCCCTCCGTCGGTTGTGGCTTTTCTTTTTCATTTCGAAAAAAGGCTTGCTTTTTCTGTCGGTTTATGCTACAATGATGGCATACGGACGATCCATGGAAAATTCCCTTAAGGGAATTCTTCAAAAAACCTGTCCGTCGAAGGAAAGAGGTAAAACTATGAGCGGAACATCCCTGAAAAAGAAACTCCTTGCTCTCTGTGTTGCCGTTGCCCTGATCGCGCCCGTTTTTATGGGAATGAAAACGTCTGCGGCTCTCACGGGACGCCTGACCGATCAGACGAACAACTTCGTTTCGGGTAAGGAATACGTCATTGCCACTGCGAGCAGCATCAAGGATGATCAGAACGTCACGATCCAAAAGTGCGCCGTCCTCGGCACCCCCGTGATCAAGAAGGGCGGTACCGAATACGACAGTCTGGATTATGCTCCCATGCCCGAATCCAGCCCCACCGATGAATTCCTTTGGAAGATCACCGACGAGGGCAACGGAAAATATTCCCTTTATTCGGTCAGCCAGAAAAAATATATGAATCTGACCGAGGGAAAGATCGTTTTGACCGAAGAAAAAGCAACGGTCAAGATGATCATCTCCGGTGCGAAGGTCACCTTTGAAAACGATCAGAAGGAATATCTCCGCTTCACCAACGTGGACGACAGCCGCTATCAGTGCAATAGCCTGAATGCCCGCGAGTTTAAGCTGTACAGCACGGTTGAGATTCCCAAGGAGTACGAGGAAACGGAGGAACCCCTCCTTTCCGTTGCCTGCTTCTCGGATATGCACCACGAATACGGCATTCAGTATTGGAATCCCCCCTACCGCCAATCCACCAAGAATGCCGTAGATTACATCAAAAATATTCTGGGCGGCGTTGACGTCCTGCTCATCGGCGGCGACGTGACCGGTCGTCGGAACAATTCCAGCGGCAACAACCTTACCTGGACGGGCGGCGACGCCGTGATCAAGGCTCTGCTGGATCGGAACTATGCCTTGTATCAGACCGCAACCAAGGACGGCGCCGTTATGGTGGTTACGGGGAACCATGACCCCGAGCCCTCGGTTCATATGAGCGGCGGATATACTACCGTAAACTCCAACGATTGGGGTTCCCTCATGGAAAAGGGCGTCGGGAAATACGACGCTTCCGCATCCTACGCCGAGCTGAAGCTTTCTACCGCCGGTGTGCCCCTTGCATATCAGGAAGAGGTCCTTTGCTATAAGTATACCGTCAACGGAATCCCCTTCATCGGCATCAATACTCCCTTCGGCGATCGCCGCGCGGTCAGCCAGACGGGCTATAACGGCATTTACGTGGAGCAGATCGAATGGGTTGAGGATCAGCTGAACAAGATCGGCAAGGATAAGACCGTTGTGGTCTTCTGCCACTACCCCGTCACCTCCATGCCCACCGTCGTCAACGGCGGCGCCACCAAGCAGGTTGTTTCCTCCAACAGCCCCGCGCAGAATAAGATCAACAGCGTCCTCTCTGCATTCCCCAACGCAATCTACGCTTATGGGCACATTCACGGAGATAACTCCCGCATCGCGCAGTTCGCAACCTCCGAGCTTGTCTTTGCCGCAAACGGTGCCACGGTCCAGTCCGATAACAGCTATAAGACCAACGGCTGGATCTCCGCATTCATGGGATCTTTGGGCTTCTACGGCAACTCTCATCAGAGTAAACTCAGCGCTGAGGAGCTGAAGGTGGTTCAGCTTCTTGAGATCAACTTCTATAAGGATCATATCACCTTCCGTCTGCATAACACAGGACCTCTCGCCGCTCCCGGAGGGGAAAAGAACATCGTTTCCTTTACGGTTAAGAGAGATCTTTCTTCCCAGTTGAAGGCTTCCTCGGGTGACGAACCCTCCACCAATACGTCTACCTCCACGAACACGTCTACGGGTACCACCACCGATACCACCGATAAGCCTTCCACGAATACCTCCACCAAGACCGATTCGATCACCGATAAGCCTTCCACGAACACCTCTACCAAGACCGATACGGTAACCGACAAGCCCTCTACCGATACTTCCACGAAGACCGATTCTGTGACCGATAAACCTTCCTCCGATACCGCGACCAAGACCGACTCGACCACCGATAAGACCGATTCCACCGTGTCTTCGTCTGCAACGGTGACCGACACCAACGAGACCGATACCTCCGTTTCTCCGTCGGAAACCGAGACCGACACCACCGTTCCCTCCGATACGGAAACCGAAACCGATTCCAACGGTTCTGCGACCGACGTCGGAGACTCCGGATCCGTGGCGCTCTGGATCATCATTGCGATCATTGCCGCGGTGATCGTGGTTGCAGGCGGCGTTGTGGTTCTTATTTCCCGTAAGCGCGCATAACCTTCTTGCTTAATATGTTACCCGTCAATCAAAAAGGACGAGGAATTTTCGGATTCCTCGTCCTTTTTATTGTTTTCTCAAAGCAAAACCTCGGCGTTCGTGCCGTAATAAATATCGGGGTGATTGGCGATCAGCTTGAAAAATTCTTCCATTTTGACGCGGTTGTCGGGATGAAAGTCCAGCTCGTAGGAATGCCCCCATACGTAAAGGATCTGCGGGCCCTCCGCTTCGGACTCCAAAAACCGTCGCCCCATCTCCATGAGTCGGTCGAATTCCATCACGTGATATACGTTTGGATTGAACCGATGCAGATCGTTCTGCGGAGCAAAGCTGTCGGTGTTTGTGATGGTTCTGCAGTAGCGCAAGGGCGTGTTCTCCCGAATCACCCGAGCTACGCGATCGTCGTTGTTCTGCCCGCCGCAGGGGTATGCCATCCCCACCACGTCGTACCCCACCAGATCCTGCAGATTCTTCCGATCTTCGTCCACCTGTCGGATGATCTCCCCGTCGGAAAGCTTGGTCAACAGGGGATGGGTCAGGGTGTGGACCGCTACCTCGTGCCCGTCGTAGACGTATTTGACGTCCTCGGGGCGGATCTTATAGTGGGAGATCTTTTGGTTTTCCCGAATCAGAATGCCGGGCTTTCCCAATAACTCCGAGTTCAGATTGAAGGTGCCCTTCAAACCGTATTGGTTCATCATTTCGATGAGGTTGATATCCTGAGTGACCCCGTCGTCATAGCTGAAGGTGACAGCCTTCTTTTTTCCGGTGCGTTGCATGAAGTTCATGGAATCCATCCTCCTTTTCCCTATTATAACAGATTCTGAGTGCCTTGTCAATCCCCGTGCAAAAGAAAGCTTTCCGATAAGACGATCGATTTGTCCATATCTCAGGCGTTTTGTCCCTATCAATCGCCCTGCGGATGTGATACACTTAACTCAAACGAAATCGAAACAAACAGGAGGAAAACGTCATGTTGAATGTAGGATTTATCGGATTCGGATCCCGCGCCTCGGGCTTCTGGAAGGTGAATCTGGCACCCTTCGGTCTTTGCACCGTGAAAGCCATCGCCGATCCCCGTCTGGAGGAGATCAAGGCAGTCTGGGGAGAGGAGCTTCCCGATTGCACCTGGTATACCAACGCGGAGGAAATGATGGAGAAGGAGAAGCTTGACGGCGTGTTCGTCGGCACCCGTTGCAATCTCCATACCAAGTACGCTCTTCTGGTTGCCAAGTACGATATCCCCCTCTTTTTGGAAAAGCCGGTCAGCATCACCGATGAGGAGATTGCTCAGCTGGAATCCATTCCTCATATGGACAAAAAGACCGTGGTTTCCTTCCCCCTGCGGGTTGCTCAGCTGGTGACCGTGGTCAAGGATATCATCGATCGCGGTGTCATCGGCGAGGTGGCGCAGGTGCAGGCGTACAATAACGTCAATTACGCACGCATCTATTATCACGGCTGGTATCGCGATACCGACATTACGGGCGGATTGTTCCTGCAGAAATCCACTCACGATCTGGATTACATTAACTACGTGCTCGGACGCACGGGTCCCAAGACGATCTGTGCCATGGAGTCCAAGCTTGTCTTCAAGGGAGACAAGCCCGCAGGGGTGAAATGCGCCGATTGCCCCGAATATCTCACCTGCACCGAGTCTTCGTACAACATTGAAAAGTACGATCCCAAGCGGGTCATCGCCGACGCAAAATGCTGCTACGCCACCGACACGGGCAACCACGACAGCGCCACCGTTCTCATGCAGTACGACGACGGCTTGTGCGTGACCTACACCCAGAACTTCATCGCCCGTAAGGGTGCGGGAAAGCGGGGCGCCCGTTTCATCGGCTATAAGGGCACCGTGGAATTCGATTTCAACGCCAAGACCGTCACCTATTACGATCACATGTCCGACCGTGTGGATCACATCTCCATTCAGTCCACGGGCTCTCACAGCGGCGGCGATCTGAATCTGGCGCAGAATTTCATTGACGTCATGAGCGGAAAGGACGTGTCCCATTCCCCCCTGTCTCAGGGCATTCTGAGCGCCAAGATGTGCCTTGCCGCCCGCAAGTCCGCCCGGACCCATACTTTTGTGGAGCTGTAATCGGAGGCGTTCGTTATGTTGAAGATCGGATTTATCGGCTTCGGTAGCCGCTCTGCCTCGGTCTGGAGCAGCATTGCCTCCTTCGGTCAATGCGAGGTGAAGGCGATCGCCGATCCCCGTTGGGAGGAAATTAAAAAGGCACGGGGAGAGGAATTTCCCAACTGTGCCTGGTACGCGGATGCGGAGGAGATGCTTCGTTGCGAAACTCTGGACGGGATCGTGTTGGGCACGCGCTGTGATCTGCATACCAAATACGCCCTTCTGGTGGCGCGTTACGGGCTTCCTCTCTTTTTGGAAAAGCCCGTCAGCATCACCGAGGAGGAGTTGACGGCGCTGGAAACCATTCAGCCCCTCATGAATGAGAAAACCGTGGTCTCCTTCCCCTTGCGGCTGGCAAAGCTGGTGGACGTGGTGAAGGATTATATCGATCGCGGCGTCATCGGCGAGGTTGCTCAGGTGCAGGCGTACAATAACGTAAACTATGCCCGCGGATACTATCACAAATGGTATCGGGATGAATCGATCACGGGCGGATTGTTCCTGCAGAAATCCACCCACGATCTGGATTACATCAACTACGTTCTCGGACGCAGCGGCCCCAAAACCATTTGCGCCATGGAGTCCAAGATGGTCTTCAAGGGCAACAAGCCCGCAGGGCTGGCGTGCAAGGATTGTCCCGAATATCTCACCTGCCCCGAGTCGCCCTATCAGCTGGAAAAGTACGATTCCAAGTATGCGGTCCCCACGGCGAAATGTTGCTTTGCCGTGGATACGGGGAATCACGACAGCGCCACCGTTCTCATGCAGTATGACGACGGCTTGTGCGTCACCTACACCCAGAACTTCATCGCCCGCAAGGGCGCGGGAAAGCGGGGCGCCCGCTTCATCGGATACAAGGGCACCGTAGAATTCGATTTCAACGCCAAAACCGTCACCTATTTTGATCACATGTCCGACCGTGAGGATCGGATCACCATTCAGAGCGCAGGATCCCACAGCGGAGGAGACCGCCGTCTGGCGGAGAACTTCATTGCTGTCATGAAGGGGGAGGACGTTTCTCATTCTCCCTTGTCGGAAGGAATTCTCAGCGCGCGCATGTGTCTTGCCGCCCGCAAATCGGCGCAAACCCATCAATTTGTCGAACTTTAATGCAAGAAAAGCCGCCGTCGGTCTTTACAAAACGGCGGCTTTGTGCTATAATGAAAGAAAAACCGAGACGAGGTATCCGTTATGTTAAAGGGCATTCCCAAAATCCTTTCCCCCGAGCTTCTGAAGGTCCTCTGTGAAATGGGACACAGCGACCGCATTGTGCTGGCGGACGGAAATTTTCCCTCCGAAAGTATGGGAAAGAACGCTATCGTCCTGCGCTACGATTCCTGCAATATCCCCGAGCTTCTGGATGCCATTCTGCAGGTGTTCCCTTTGGATACCTACGTGGACACCCCCGTGTCTCTGATGGCGCTGATGGATCGGGACGTGGGAAAGATCGAAACTCCCATTTGGAAGGAATACGAATCCATCGTTTCCAAGCACGATGCGCGGGGAAGCGCCGCCGTGGGGCAGGTGGAGCGCTTTGAGTTCTACGACCGTGCCCGCACCTGCTACGCCATCATTGCTACGGGGGAGAGCGCCGTTTACGCCAACGTAATGCTTCAAAAGGGCGTTGTCTGACCGAATTTTTCCGTAAATTCGGAAAAAGATGGAACGATTTTGTGTGATTTTCCCGATCTGCGGGAAAACCCCTTGCAATTTCGGAAAAAATGGTGTATAATATACTTGTATTCTTATACTAACACGCATCCCGTTTTTCTCTGGAGGTTTTTCCGTGAGTAATTTTGACGATAACAACCTGAATCGCGACGGACTGGAGCAGCCCGTCGTCGGTCCGCGCTCAGGGCGGCGCAAGCAAGCCGAAAAGAGCACGAAGAAAAAGAAGAAGAGAAAGGTAGAGAAGGAAGAGGATCTTGGCTTTTGGGCATCCATTGCCGCCTTCTTCCGTCGCCGCGTCGATCCCGATCGCAGGCGTCTGAGAAAGCTGCCCGACCTTTCGGAATATCCCGACGGGAATGCTCCCCTTTGGGTTACCGACCCCATGCATTATGCCCGCCGCAAGCCCTGGATCCTTCGGTTCCTCAAGGGATGCTGGACCTTTATCCTGCATATGATCTGCCTGGGCGGGATCATCGGCGTGATCGCGCTCGGCGTTATGGTATCGGTGATCTATTCCTTCTCCGATCCCGAGCTGGACGAGCGGTTCGCTACCATGGATATGGACTATACGTCCTTCATCTATGCCACCAATCCCACCACGGGGGAGAGCTACGTTTATCAGAGCGTGGAAAGCTCCTCGGGAAACCGTATCTGGGTCTCGGGGGATGAAATCTCCCAAAACGTGAAGAACGCTACGATCGCAATCGAGGATAAGCGCTTCTATCAGCACATGGGCGTGGACCCCATCCGTCTGGTCCGTGCGGTTCTGGAATATTCCTTCGCTTACGTGACGCATCGCCCGACCTCGGGCATTGGCGGTGGCTCGACTCTGACCCAGCAGGTGATCAAAAACATTACGGGGGAAGCCGATCAGACCCCCATGCGTAAGATCAAGGAAATGCTGCAGGCGCTGTATATCGAGCGGCGGTACGATAAGGATCAGATTCTGGAGTATTATCTGAATACCGTCTATTTCGGCTCCGGTGCAAACGGTGTTGCGGCGGCGGCGAAGACTTATTTCGGCAAGGATGTTTCCGAGCTGGATCCCCTGGAAGCCGCAACCATCATCGTCATCACCAAATCCCCCACCGCATTTGATCCGACCCTCTATCCCGAGCGGAATCGGACCCGTCGCATAAACTGCCTCTGGTATATGTACCAGCAGGGGTTCATTACGCAGGAAGAGTTCGAACTCTATCGGAATGCCGAGCCCGATCTCGTGGCGAATCGGGAGCAGACCGAGGAAGAGGTGGAAACCACCAAGACCGTCTACAGCTACTACACCGATATGGTCATCCGCGACGTGATCGCCGATCTGAAGGCGGAGGGCTATACCGAGGCGGAAGCCAATCGATTGGTATACCGCGGCGGTCTTCAGATCTATGCCTGCATCGATCCCGACATTCAGTCTTATCTGGAATCCTTCTTCTCCAACGAGGATAATTTCAAGTACAAGGGATCCGAAAAGGATGTCATCACCCTGGAGGACGGATCCGTCGAGCTGCCTCAGTTGGCAATGATGGTCACCAACCCCGACACGGGCGCCATTCTCGCCGTGATCGGCGGGCGTGGTGAAAAGGAGAAATCCTTCTCTCTGAACCGCGCTACCCACGCCGTCCGTCAGCCGGGATCGTCCATTAAGCCCTTGAGCGTTTACGGCTATGCCATTGAGAACGATATCCTGACTCTGGGCTCTGCCATTGACGACGTCCCCGTTCTGACCGACGAGGAAGGATATAAATGGCCCGTCAACTACAACCGTAACTACAACGGAATGATCTCTGTGTTCCGTGCCCTGTCCGGTTCTTTGAATACGCCTGCCGCACGGGCGCTTGAGATGGTTGGGATCGCCAAGTCCTACGATTTCATGGTCAACACCCTCCATTTCAAGAATCTGGTCGCTGCCGACGGTCAGTCCCTTGCGCCTCTGTCGGTGGGTGCTCTGACGCACGGCGTCACCGTCCGTGAAATGGTCACCGCCTATTCCATCTTTGCCTGCGAAGGGATCTACACCTATACCCGCTCCTACGATCGCGTGGTCTCCCATGACGGATCCATCCTGCTGGATAATGCCGTGGAACGGGAGGAGGTCTTCTCTGCCGAGACCGCATTCCTGATCACCGACATTCTGCACGGTGCTGTAACCAGCGCCGCTTCTGCGGGGCAGGCGAATCTGGGTGATATCTACACGGCAGGAAAATCCGGTACCACCAATGAATACAAGGACCGCTGGTTCGTGGGCTATACCGACGATTATCTGGCGGGCATCTGGTGGGGCTACGATACCCCCAGCGAGCTGAACAATACCCATCATATCGTCATGTGGCACGACGTGATGCTGGAGATCCATCATATGAAGGGCATCACCGAATCCTCCATGGATAAGCCCTCCGATATCATCTCCTGCTCCGTCTGTTATAAGAGCGGCAAGCTCCCCGGTCCCTACTGCTCCTCCGATCCCCGCGGATCCTGCGTGCAGACCTTCTATTACAAGAGAGGCACGGAGCCTACCGAAACCTGTGACGTTCACCATCAGCTGTACGTCTGCGCCGAGTCCAACCGCATTGCCCACGAGGGTTGTCCCGAGAAGGTCCTTCGTACCTTCGTTGATATCCAGCGCTCCTTCAAGTGCGAGATCACGGTCAGCGACGGCGGAACGGTCTGTCCCCGACTGACCGAGGGAATGGTTCTTCTGGTGGATCGAAAATATCCCTGCTATGCGCTTCCCGAAGGGGAATTCCCCGGGGTTTCCTCGAGCAGCAGCGGCCGCTCCAACTGCGTCTGCACCACCCATGAGTATTACGGGGATGCTCCCAACTATCTGACCGACCCCGAAATGGTGATCGTTCCCCCGACGCCCTCCGTTCCCGAGAACGGCGAAACGGGAGATCCCACCGATCCCTCCGTGAACGGAGGAGAGACCCCCGCACCGATCAACGAAACCACCTCGGAGAACACGGGAACCCCGATTCCCGTTTCTCCGTAACAACCATTCTCACGCCATGACGTGACGTCATTGCAGAAAGGATACTATTTTGAGAATTCAGAAATTTATCGCCGAAAGCGGCGTATGCTCCCGCCGTGCCGCCGAGGATCTGATCCGTGAGGGGAAGATCACCGTCAACGGCAAGCCCGCACAGATCGGAATGGACGTGGATCCCGTTGCCGATTCCGTTTATTGCGACGGAAAGCGTATCCGTCCCCGTGCCGCGGAAAAACGGTATTTTATCTTCTACAAGCCCCGTGGGGTCATCACCGCCATGAAGGCGCAGGACGACCGAAGCGTGGTTGCCGATCTGATCAAGGGCATCAAGGGGCGGGTCTATCCCGTCGGGCGGCTGGACCGTGATTCGGAGGGGCTTTTGATCCTCACCGACGACGGAGATCTGGCGCAGCGCCTGACCCATCCCTCTCACGCCGTTGCAAAGACCTACCGCGTTACCGTGCGCGGAGAGGTCAGCCTGGATCAGCTGACCCGTTTTCGGGAGGGCGTGGTTCTGGACGATGGCGAAAAGACCCAGCCCGCAGGGGTTCAGGTCCATCGGGAGCAGGAAGGGAAGACCGTCCTTCACGTGACCATTACCGAGGGCAAAAACCGTGAAATCCGCCGCATTTGCGAGGTTTTGGGGTTGGAGGTCATGCTCCTGAAGCGCATCGCGGAAGGGGAGGTTTCGCTGGGACATCTGCAGCCCGGAGAATACCGTCCCTTGACCGAAAAGGAAAAGGAAGCCCTGCTCAACGGCGTCGGCATTCCTTACGTGCGCAAGGTGAAAAAGGTTTCCGCACAAAAAGCCGCGGAGGCAGCGGCATCCCGCAACCGCCGCCAGCGCAATATGTCCGAGCATGAGCGCCGCTTCAAAAAGCAGTTTTTGAAATAAGCGCCCGCCACAATTTTTGTATCTTCAAGAGGAAAGAGCCGAACAGGGTTCTTTCCTCTTTTTTCTGCTCCACCCGTGCTGCCGCCTCCAACGGGACGGCGCAGACCGTGCGTCCCCGCTCCGAGCAGAGCAAAAGCCGTCCCATCCGTCGCCCCTGCGGGACGGGGGCAAAGGTGCGGGGAAGGGTATCCTGAACGAGGGTTCCCCCTTGGGGGATCCCGTCGATAACGATACGGCTGATCGGTTCTGCGTTGGTAACGGTGACCCACGATTCCCCGTCCAGGGTCGGAACCTGCCCGCGGTATTCTCCCGCCTTGAGCCATATTTGCCGTTCCACACGGGAAAAGCAGGCGTCGTACAGGACCGCATGGTCCCTCCAATCGTCGGGATCGTTGAGGGTCACGCAGATGAGTCGGACCCCCTCTCGCTCCGCCGCCGAGACCAGACAGCGCCCCGCCGCCTTGGTGAATCCCGTTTTTACTCCAATGACCCCGTTGCAGGACCACAGAAGCTTGTTGGAATTTTCAAGAACGATTTTTTTATAGGTAAGCGTCGCCTTTTTCGTCGCTACGAGCTGTGCGAACGCGGCGTTTTCCAGCGCTGCCGCCGTCAGCTCCGCCAGATCCCGTGCCGTGGTTTCGTGCCCTTGGGCGGGAAGTCCGTGGGGATTTTGAAAGCGTGTGGAGGATAATCCCAATTCTTCTGCCCGTTGATTCATGGCGACCACGAACCGTTCCACCGTCCCGCAGACCCCTTCCGCCAGCGCCACCGCCGCATCGTTGCCCGATTTCAGCATGAGGATCCAAAGCAGATCCTGCACCGAAAGCCGATCTCCCGCTGCGAGTCCCAGCTGAGAACCTTCGGTTGCCGCCGCCCTCGTTGACACGGTAAATTCTTTCGACAGATCCGTCTGCTCCAGCACCAGAAGAGCCGTCATGATCTTGGTTGTGGATGCCTCGGGCAGGAGCAGATCGGCGTTCTTTTCATAGAGAACCGCACCCGAGGAGGCTTCGATGACGATTGCCGCCTTGGCGTTGCAGACGGGGGCGGCGTGCAGGGAGAGGGACGGAAGAAGGAAAACCGTCAAAAGGATCGCAAGAAATCGCTTCACGACTGCGCCTCTTTGATGCGATCCAGCGCACGGGCACAGATCTCTCCGAACAGTCGGGCGGCGGCTTCCGCCTCGGCGGGGGAGTTGCCGCAGGCGCCCAGCTCCACCAAAATGGCGCCGTTGGAAATATCCTGATTGTACTGCAACGCCTGCACCAGAATGGGGCGCAAAAATCCGGGGTATCGCTCACAGCCCTCCCGTTGGATCCATGCGGCAAGGCAGAGGTTTTTCTCCCAATGGGGTTGAGGTGCCGTGGATTTTCCCGTTCCCATCAGAAGCATCACCTGCGCCGTGGGAACTCCGTTGATCTCGGTTACGGGGCGGTATTTGGTGCCTCCGTCGTCCAAAAGAGAATCCCGATGCAGGTCGATGATCACCGAAACGGACGGAAATCTTTTCAGGCATTCCTCCACGCTTTTTCGACAGGTGGGATAAGATTCGGTGTATTCGTCATCGTGAATGACCTGGCAATGGATCACCCCGTATCCCGCCTCCGTCAGCGTTTCCTCCAAAATCTCTCCCATCCGCACCATATTGCGGGTGGGATCTGTGGTTCGGGTGGATTGGGTCGTGTACCAGCCCTGCCCCGTTTCGTTGTAGCTTTCGCTGGTGTGGGTATGTACGATGAGGATCTGCGGCCCGTCTCCCGACAGATCCACGTCGGGCACGCGGGAGAGAAGGTCTGTGATCGACATGGATTTGGAGGTCTTATTGTTGATGGAAAGGGAGGAGGCGTAGGTCTTTTTGACGATCTTCTCCGCCTTCGACGGCGCCGACGGAACCGTTACGGTATAGTCTGCCTCTCCGAAGACGGGAACGGAAGACGTTCCGTCCGAGCTCGTCTCCTCCGTCTCCTCCGATCGATCTTCCTCCATTCCAAGGTCGGTCGGAAAAGACGGCAGAGACAGCGTCAGGGCGCGCAGCGAGTCGTCGGGCGACGGCTCTTTCACGCCGTATGACAGGGCAGAGGCAGGGACCATCCCCGAAGACGTCAGGATGATCCCCGGGATCAATGCCGCCGCGGCAGTACAAAGGATTGCAGATTTCAGCTTTATCATGGTTTTCCTTCTCCTTCGGTAGAATGTGGTTCCCCGAAGGAAACCGCACTGTCATACCGTCATTGTATGCTTTGGGGTGCGGTTTTATACACGGCAAAGCAGGTCCATCTGCTCTCGGTCCACGTTGCGATGAATTGCCTGATTTGCCGCCGTTGCCAACAGTTTTGCCGTGCGGTCGATGAGAGCGTCGATATCCTGCGGGGTGACGATGAGATTGTTCTCGTAATCCCCCATGGCGTGGCGCAGGCGGTCCCCCTCGTCCTCGGTCCAAGCCTTCGCCATTGCCCGTTCGCTCTCGTCCATCCGATCCCGCACCTTTTCCAGCGTATCCACCGCCAATGTCGCCGCGTCTACCACGGTGGGGACGCCCACGCTGATGACGGGAACCCCCAAATACTCCCGATTGACGGCGGCGCGGTGATTTCCCACTCCCGAGCCGGGAACGATGCCCGTATCGCTGATCTGAACGGTGGCGCAGAGCCTCTTTGCCCGACGGGACGCCAGCGCATCGAAGACCAGAATGGCATCGGGGGAGACGGTGTCGGCGGCGGCGCGGATCATTTCCGCCGTTTCGATCCCCGTTTGCCCCAGAACTCCCGGACGAAGCGCGGAAAGATTTCCCAATGCCAATTGACGGTACAGATCGGGAAGCTTGTCCTTCAGATGACGGGATACGACGAGGCGGTCGATAACCTTCGGCCCCAAGGCGTCTGCGGTCATTTCCGCATTTCCGAGTCCCACCGCAAGCACGTTTTGCGCGCCCTTCAAAAATTCGCGGATCACCTCTGCCGTTCGCTCCACGGCTTGATCGAACAACGCATCATCGGAGAATGCGCCGTCAAAAAATATTGTGGCGTAATTCCCGATGGGCTTTCCCGTCAGCTGTGCGGCGTTTTCGTTGACGATCCGCACGCGGGAGACAGGGATGTCCCCCTGTGTGACCGTTTCATAAAATCCGTCCTTTTCTCCCAGATGCTTCAATTCTCCCTGCTCGGTGGCAAGGTCGGTTCTGATGTTCATGGAACGCCTCCTTTTTTCGTTATTCTCCCCAAAAAGAAGCCCGTTATGAGCGAAATTTTGAAGGAGCATGAAAAAACGGGAAAATCCCCTTGCATTTTATAAAAAAATGTGCTATAATAGGGAAAATATCATGGGAGGTCCTGTGAAATGGATATGGTGAAAAAGATTTTGAAACGCTATTTTGTGGATGCATTGGGTGCGATGGCGCTGGGTCTGTTCTCGTCGCTGATCATCGGACTGATTATTTCTCAGTTCGCCAAGATCCCCGGTCTTTCGGTTTTGAACGAGATCGCCGCCGTCGTGAAGAGTGACGGGGTTGTCGGTGCCGCCATCGGCGTTGCCGTATCCTGGGGCTTGAAGGTGAAGCCTCTGACCATGTTTTCCTCCGCCGCCGTGGGTGCCGTGGGGTATCTGGCGGGCGGTCCCGTGGGGGCGTATATTGCCGCTGTGGTGGGTGCTGAGCTGGGAAACATTCTGGCAGGGAAGACCAAGATCGATATCGTCGTCACTCCGCTGATCACCATCATCACGGGCGGACTTGTGGGCATTTTCGTGGGCCCCTATGTCTCCCGCTTCATGACCGCCTTCGGCGCTCTGGTCAACAATGCTACCGAGCTTGCTCCCATCCCCATGGGAATCGTGATTTCTGTGCTGGTCGGGCTTGCTCTGACCGCTCCCATTTCCTCTGCCGCCCTCTGCATTATGATCGGGCTGGACGGCATTGCCGCAGGTGCCGCCTGCGTAGGATGCTGCTGTCAGATGGTGGGCTTTGCCGTGGCGTCCTGGCGGGATAACGGGCTGGGAGGCGCCTTGTCTCAGGGCTTGGGAACCTCCATGCTTCAATTCTCCAACATCGTTCGCCGTCCCATCATCTGGCTGGCTCCCACGCTGGCATCCGCCATTTTGGGCCCCGTCTCCGCCGCTGTTCTGAAAATGACCAATACGCCGCAGGGCGCAGGTATGGGCACCAGCGGGCTTGTGGGGCAGTTCGGCGCTTACGATGCTATGGGCGGAACCATGTCCTTCTGGATGTTCCTTGTGGAGATCCTGCTGATGCATTTCCTTCTGCCCGCCGCCTTGACCCTCTTCTTCGACGCCGCATTCCGCAAGCTGAATTGGGTCAGAAAGGGCGATATGAAGATTTTCGAGGCAAAATGATCCTCGGTTTTTGAAAAGTTTACAAAGAATTCCTTTTTTCTTTCAAAAACCCTCTTGCATAAAAGTCAGAATTGTGATATAATATATCGTACGAATGATTTACGGGGGAACCCCGGAAAAATAAACGGAGGTGAAAGCAGATGCCCAATATCAAATCTGCCAAGAAACGCGTTTTGGTAAACCAGTCCAAGAATCTGGAGAACAAGATGCAGAAGTCTGCGTTCCGCACTCAGCTGAAGGCTCTCGAAGCGGAGAAGTCCCCTGAAAACCTTCAGAAGGCTTATTCTCTGGTTGACAAGGCTGCCGCCAAGGGTCTGATCCATGCGAATTGCGCGGCTCGCAAGAAGTCTCGTCTGGCTGCTGAATTTGCTGCTGAATAAGTTCAGTTCCTGAACCGTTCATAACCCTGTTTCGTTCGGCGAAGCAGGGTTTTGTAATATCGGCTCAAGACAAATTTTTACTCGGAGTGTACTATCCTATGACCGAAACCATCGTCGCTTGGTTTAACGAGACGCTTTCGGGGGTCCTGCCCGCGGAATGGATCGTTTTGATCGTCTCCATGGTTCCCGTTCTGGAGCTGCGCGGAGGCATGATTCTTGCAAGCCTGTACCGCTTTTCTTTGGTAAAAGCCTTCGGGCTCTGCATCTTGGGGAATATCCTCCCCGTGCCGCTGATCCTCATGTTCGTCACCCCCCTGTTCACCTGGCTGAAGAAGCGTAAGCTGTTCCGTGGGATCGTGGAGCGTCTGGAGGCGAAATCCATGGGGAAGAGCCAGAGGATTCAGGAATATGAGTTCTGGGGCTTGCTGATCTTCGTCGGAATTCCCCTTCCCGGTACCGGCGCGTGGACAGGCAGTCTCATTGCCTCCCTCTTGGATATCGACAAGAAAAAGGCGTTTTTGGCGGTTGCCTGCGGTGTTCTGATGGCATCGCTGATCATGGCGCTGTTGTCCTACGGCATTCCTTGGTTGGTCGGTCTGTTTCTGTAACGAGAAAAGCAAACGTCCTTAGTAAACTATGACAGTTCAATATAAAATAGCCGATATGGATTTCTTTCCATATCGGCATTTTATTGTCTTTTTGCTTTTTGTTCGGTGCTTTGAGACGCAGTTGGATTATGAATTTTCCCACGGAGGCTTCACGTCAGATCTTCCGAATTTTGAAAAGCTTATGGTGATGCGGCAATCTCCTCCGTTGAGCGTTGTATCCCCGACCAGAGCGATATTCCCTTGGACTCGCTTGACTTTTATATTTGAAACGATATATCGGTCAATGGTCTTCTTCTCATTCTCCTTCAGCTCCCAAGCGAACAGCTCGCCCTTGACTCTTTTGTAATTGCTGCGGTCCAGCAATTCGGAGTTGATAATGAAGTCCATGCTCTCGGAATCGACGGTTCGGATCAGCTCGTGCTGCCATCTGCCGTTTGCGTCCTTGTAATATTGGTAGATCCCATCGCCTTCCAATTTGTAATAATAGGTGTTGTCGTCAAAAACATGATCTGTCCGATGAACCTGCATCAGGTCTCCGTCGATGATGATTTTTGTGTCATGGCTGAGGAAGGAGTGCTCGAGGGGCGTTGCCGGTCTCACGGATATTTCTATCGTGAAATCATGGGTAAAGAAGTACTTCAGTTTAATCTTGTCGAGCGGATGGATCGCGATATAGCAAAGCGACAGCGTAAGAACGAGGATCAATGCGAGAATGGGCACTTTTTTACGCAATGAAAGAAGCAAATTCTGCGTTTTATAACCGGAGAACAGATACTTTATACGGTAACGTAACGGATATTTTGCATTTTTGCGCATGCCTTCCTCCTGCTTTTTACGCTTGTTTAATTATCCCAGGGCTTGACGCGGATGAACTCAAATGCAAGATCCTTGGTCAGCGCATCCAGATCCAGCTTGGCTTCCTCCTTCAGGACCTCCTCCAGCTTGGGGTTGGTCTTGGGGTGCTTGGGCGTGAAGACGGTGCAGCAATCCTCGTAGGGGAGGATGGAGGTATCGTAGGTGTCGATATCGCGGGCAATATCCACGATTTCCTGCTTGTCGGTTCCGATGAAGGGACGGAACACGGGAAGATCCGCAGCCTCGTCGGTGCATTGAATTGCGCCCAGGGTCTGAGACGCTACCTGTCCCAAGCTTTCGCCCGTGATGATGCATCCCGCATTCTGCTCCCGCGCCAGCTTGCAGGCGATCTTCAGCATGACTCGCCGCATGATCACCGTGAACAGGTCCTCACGGCAACGGTCGCGGATCTCCTCCTGGATCTGCGTGAAGGGCACGATCCAAAGGTGCACGGGACCCGTATAAACGCTCATTTTTTTCGCCAGCGTCAGAACCTTTTCCTTGGCGCGCTCGCTGGTGTACGGAGGGCTTTCAAAGTGAACTGCGGAAAGCTTCAAGCCCCGCTTCGCCATCACGTACCCTGCCACGGGGCTGTCGATGCCTCCCGAGAGCATGAGCATGCCGTGTCCGCCCGTGCCTGCGGGAAGCCCGCCCGCCGCCTTTTCGGGGGCGGTATGAACGTAGGCGTTTCCGTCGCGGATCTCAATGGTCACGACCACCTGGGGATTTTTCACGTCCACCGTCAGGTGGGGGAACTCGTTGAGCAGATGCTCTCCCATGAGCATGCAGATCTTCGGCGTATCCAAGGGATACTTTTTATCGGAGCGGCGTGCGTCCACCTTGAAGGTCTTCGCCCGATTCAGTTGGGGCGCCACGTAATCCGCCGTTTGCCGCTTCAGAGTTTCCCAATCGTAGCTTCCCCGATAGGCGCGGCAGAGATTCAGTACGCCAAACACCTTCTTTGCCGCCTGCACGGCGGCGTCCACGTCGGGGTTCTCCTGATCGAATTCCACGAATACGGTGGATTGGCTTTCCCGTACTTCCACGGGTCCGCATCCCCGCAGGGCGGTTCTTACGTTTTTGACCAGCAGGTCCTCCAGACGGCGGCGGTTCAATCCCTTCAGAACCACTTCGCCCAATTTCAAAAGCAAAACTTCATCGTACATAACAATCGTCCTTTCGGTTCAACGGATGGGGGAGAGGGTCTCCAGCGCACGCTTTAAGGCGTCCAGCACCACGGGGACCTCCTCGATGCTGTTGTAGCGGGAGAAGGAAAACCGCAGAGCAAAGCGGCTCAGATCTCCCTTTCCCACTGCAGTCATGACCCGTGAAGGCTTTTTCGCCGAGCAGGCGGAGCCTGTGGATACGTAGATCTCCTGTTGGGACAGCACGTGGAGAATGTTTTCTCCCAGATAACCGCGGAAAGCGGCATTGAGAACGTAGGGGGAGGCTCCGTCGGGGGAATTGATCTCGCCTCCCAAGGCGAGGATCCCTTCCCGCAGGGCGCGGTTGATCTCTTCCACACGGGTGCGGACGGCGGCGTGCTCCTGCTTCATGATCTCGCAGGAGACCCCCCAAGCCACGGCGGCGGGGAGGTTGTGGGTTCCCGAAAACAGGTTTTTCTCCTGCCCTCCTCCCAGAATGACGGGACGGAGGCGCAGATTTTTTTTCAGATACAGGGCTCCGATGCCCTTGGGTGCGTGGACCTTATGCCCTGCAAAGGTCGCCATATCCACGGCGGAATAGCGGAAGTCTTCCTTGAGAAAGCCTTGCACCGCATCGGTATGGAAAGGGGCGTCGATGCCCGATCGGCGAAGGATCGTTACAATGTCTGCCAAGGGGGTTACGGCTCCCGTTTCGTTGTTGACCTGCATGCAGGTAATAAGCACCGTATCGTCGCTCAGCGCCTCCCGAAAGGCTTGAGTGGTGATGACTCCGTGATCGGGGATCAGCCGAACCACCTCGAAGGTCTTTTCCAGCTCCTTCAGGGCTTCCTCCGTGGCGGGGTGCTCAAAGGCGGTGGAAATGATCCGTCCTCTTCGCTTGGATGCCACGGCTCCTCGCAGGGCGGTATTGCTTGCCACGGTGGCGGAGGGCGCAAAGAAGATCTCTTCCGCCGAAACGCCTGCGGCGGCGGCAAGGCTTGCGCGGGCTTTGGTCAGCTGTCGCTCCGCCTCCAGCCCGAACCCGTGCAGGGATTCGGGGTTTCCGTAGCCCTCGGTCATGATCCTAAGAGCCGCCTCGGCGCTTTGGTCGAAGACCCGCGTGGTGGCGGCGTTATCCATATAAATCAAGAAGGGTTCCTCTTTCGTCGTTATTCTTCGTCGGGCTCTCCGTCGCCCAGAACGGTGCGTGCGCTTTCCGAGGGCAGGGTCTCCACGTCCCTCAGCTTTCTGCGGATGGCTCGGGTGCGGGTCCCCACCAGCTTTTCCAGATCGTTTCCGGCACCCTCCAGCCGCTTTTTCACGTTCTCCAGAACCCCCTCGAAGGTTCCGAATTCGGTCTTTACTGCCGCCAATACGTTCCAGACGTCGTTGGTGCGCTTTTCAATGGCAAGGGTGCGGAAGCCCATCTGCAGGCTGTTGAGAAGCGCCGCCAAGGTGGAGGGTCCCGCCACGTTAATGGAATAATCCCGCATGAGTGCCTCGGTCAGATCGGTCATGCGGACCACCTCTGCGTACAGCCCCTCTGTGGGCAGGAACAGGATGCCGAAATCGGTGGTGTAGGGGGGACGGACGTATTTGTCGTGAATGTCCTTTGCGCTGGCTTTCAAAAAGGCGGCAAGGGCTTTACGCGCCGTTTCCACCAGAATGGCGTCCCCGCTTTCGGAGGCGGCAAGCAGCTGCTCGTAGCGGTCCATGGGGAATTTGGAGTCAATGGGCAGGTACAGCACCGACCCGTCCTCCTTCCCCGGGAGACGAACGGCGAATTCCACCCGCTCCGCAGAGCCGGGGATGGTCGCCACGTTGGTATCGTACTGATCGGGGGTCAGGATCTGCTCCAGAATGCGGGACAGCTGGATCTCTCCGAAGACCCCGCGGGTCTTGACGTTGCTCAGGATCTTTTTCAGATCGCCCACTCCGTTGGCAAGCCCCTGCATTTCGCTCAAGCCCTTGGACACCAATTCCAGCCGCTCGTTGACCAGCTTGAAGGATTCGGTGACCTTCTTCTCCAGCGCGGTCTCCAATTTCTCGTTGACCACGCCCTGCATCTCGTCCAGCTTTTTGCGGTTCTCCTCCTGAATGGCGAGGAGCCGCTTTTCGGTGGTTTCGTTCATGTTGTCAATGCGGGTGGAGAAGGCCGCAAGGGTGCCTTGGGTCTCCTTGGAAAATTGAGACAGGGCGTTCATCTGCGCCGTGTTTCCCGCATTCAACCCCGACGTTACCGAGGAGGACAGGGTGTTTTGCATGGAGTCCAGCCGTTCGTTGATCTCCCGCCGTTGACGGGCAAGATCGTCCGAGATGTCCTTTTGCTTGGTTCGCTTGAGGATCGTCAGACAGACGGCAAGGCTCGCCCCCGCACACAGGGCGGCGACGGCGCTGAGGATCCAGGGAATATATTCCATAGGGGCTCTCTTTCCGAAGCTTAAAGAATTTCAAGCTTCACGTAATTGGTCATGAGTTTTTTCGGTCCCACTCCGTCGAATTCCACCGTCAGCATGCAATCCGACGCCATGGGTGTAACTGCCGTGATGAGGCCTTCGCCGAAGACCTTGTGACGGATCCGCATTCCCACCGCATAAGAGACCTTCCGGGCGGGCGCATCGGGGCGCTTGGGGACGCTTGTGACCGCATCCTTGAGAATGTGACGCTCCGAGAGGGGCACCTTCACGGGCTTGCGGATGGTTTCAATGTTTTCGCGGCGCTTGTCCAGACATTCCTCGGGAATTTCCTCCAGGAAGCGGGAGGGGGTTCCGTTGATTGCCCGTCCGAAGGTGACGCGGGAGCGGGTGGAGATCATGTGCAGATCCTTTTTCGCACGGGTGATCGCCACGTAGCACAGGCGGCGCTCCTCCTCCAGACCTCCCGGCTCTTCCACGGAACGGGGAGAGGGGAACATTCCTTCCTCGAAGCCCACGACGAACACTGTATCGAATTCCAAGCCCTTGGCACAATGCATGGTCATCAGAATGACCGCATCGGCGTCGGCGTCCATGTTATCCACGGCGCTGACTAGGGCGATCTGCTCCAAAAAGTCGGCAAGAGTGTTTTTGCCCTCCTCCGCATGCTCGGAGAAGTCCACGATGCTGTTCAGAAGCTCTGCCACGTTGGCAAACCGATCCTGTGCCTCTCCCTGATCGCTTGCTCCGTAGGCGCTGAAGAGCCATTGCTTGTATTGGATCCGAGCCACCAGATAACGGAAGAACTCGGGCAGGGGCATGGATTCCGAGGCGTCCTTCAGATCCGCGATCAGATCGGCAAACGCCGTCATTTTCCCTGCGGCACGGCTCAGCTCGGGGTATTGATCCGCATGCTGCAGGATATCGTAGGGGGTCTTCTCCTCCCGATCGGCGATGGCAAGCATCCGATCCACCGACGTATCGCCGATGCCCCGCTTGGGCTCGTTGATGATACGGGAGAGACGAACCCGATCCTTGGGGTTCTGAATGAAGTTCATGTATGCCAGAAGGTCCTGAACCTCCTTGCGCTTGTAGAAGGCAAGTCCGCCGTAAACGCGGTAGGGGATGCCGTTTCCGCGCAACGCCGTTTCCACGGGGTTACTTTGGGAATGGGCGCGGTAGAGAACGCAGAAATCCTTATACTTCAGCGACCGATCCATGGACATTTTGGAGAGAATGGTGCGGGCAACGTACGCCGATTCCTCGTACTGGGAGCCCAGCTCGCGGAAGTGCACCTTTTCGCCCTCCCCCTTGTCCGACCACAGGGTCTTTCCCTTACGGTCCTTGTTGTGGGCGATGACCTTGTTTGCCGCCGTGAGAATGGTGTTGGTGGAGCGGTAATTTTGCTCCAGACGGATCACGCGGGCATCGGGGAACTGTTTTTCAAAGTCCAGAATGTTGCGGATGGAGGCACCTGCAAACTTGTAAATGCTCTGATCGTCGTCTCCCACCACGCAGATCTCGCCCCCCTTGGCAAGGAGAGTGACCAGACGGTACTGCAGGGGGTTGGTGTCCTGGTATTCATCCACCAGAACGTATTTGAACCGACGGTTCACCGCCCGCGCCGCATCCTCGTTTTCGGTCAGCAGCTTAACGGCGTTGAAGATCAGATCGTCAAAGTCCATGGCGTTGCTTTCCCTCAGCTGTGCTTGATACGCCTCGTACAGCTCGGGCAAGCGGGGATGCTCCGTATCCTTGAATTCGGCACGGAAGTCCTCAGCGGATTTGTATTTTCCCTTGGCAGAGGAGATGACGCCGCGGATGGTCTTTGCGGTGTAGCGCTCGTTCAGATTCTTTTCCTTCAGGATCCGCTCCACCAATTTATTGGAATCGTTATCGTCGTAGATGGTAAAATCCTTGTCGTAACCGATCCGATCTCCGAAGCGGCGCAGGATCCGCAGACAGACCGCATGGAAGGTCATCGCCCAAAGGTCGTGGGCGTCCACGTTGAATTTCTTCTCCATGCGCTCCCGCATTTCGCCCGCCGCCTTGTTGGTGAAGGTGATCGCCAAAAGATTGTAGGGGTTCATGGCGTCCACCGCCATCAGGTCCCGATAGCGGGGCTCGTTGCGGCGCTGAGGATCGTTGAGGGCGCCTTTCAGATAGTCCAGATCGTCCCGCGTCAATCCTTCGGGGACGGTGGTGGAATGATAGGCGTTGCCGTATTTGATCAAATATCCCAATTTGTTTACGAGTACGGTGGTTTTTCCGCTCCCTGCTCCTGCAAGGATCAGAAGGGGGCAGTCACAGGCGTAGACCGACTCCCGTTGGGGTGCGTTGAGCGATTCATATTCCCTGTCGAGAAGGGCTTTGCGCAGGGCAATGAATTCCTGGGTCATGAGGGTTCTCCTTTGCGGGGTAAGTAATAGTGCATATATATTTTATTATAATATATCCGAGGGACAAAAGCATTGCGGAATTGAAACGAATTTTAGAACTTTTTCGCCTTTCCTCGGAATAGGTTTTGGTTTTCGGGAAATACTGAAACAAAACCCACGAAAGGATGATTTCGTTTTGAAGCAATTTTACAGACGTGTGCCCGTTTTCGTTGCCCTGTTGTTGACCGTGCTTTTGGGGATCGGAGGGGCTGTCTTCGTCGCTCCCGAGAGTTCTGAGGCGTTGTCGCAGTTCGGCTCCACGGGAAGCGAGGTTCGCCGTATTCAGACCGTGCTTAAGCAGCAGGGCTATTACAATGGCTCGGTGGACGGGATCTACGGGTCGGCGACCCAAAGCGCCGTGCGGAAATTTCAGGCGGCGAAGGGCTTGACGGTGGACGGTATCTGCGGGGCAAACACTCTGTCCGCCATGGGCATCGGCGGCACGAGCACCTCCCTGCGGAAGGGGTCTGCGGGAAGTCGCGTGTCGCAGGTTCAGCAGAAGCTGAAATCGTTGGGGTATTACAGCGGCGCGGTGGATGGGGTCTACGGATCGGGTACCGAAGCCGCCGTGAAGAAATTCCAATCCGCCAAGGGGTTGACTGTGGACGGCATTTGCGGGGTGCGGACCCTGTCAGCCCTGGGCTTGACCTCCCAATCCTCCGCCTCTCATTCCGTGTCCGCCAACAATTCCAACGTGTATCTTCTGGCTCGGATCATCTCCGCCGAGGCGCGGGGGGAATCCTATCGGGGGCAGGTCGCCGTGGGGGCGGTGGTGCTGAATCGGGTAGAAAGCTCGCAGTTTCCCAACACCCTTGCCGGAGTTATTTATCAAAGAGGAGCTTTTACAGCTATCGACGACGGACAGTTCAATCAGCCCATCGCCGATTCCGCCTACCGTGCGGCGCGGGAAGCCTTGAGCGGCGTGGATCCCACGGGCGGGTGTCTTTACTATTATAATCCTGCGACCGCCACCTCCCAGTGGATCTTCACTCTCCCCGTGAAGATGACCATCGGGAAGCACCGCTTTTCCATGGGAAAATGATCGGCATGCATATCGATCCCTCCTTTCGCATATGGTGAATCAAGACTACAGGCATTGGCATGGGAAAGGAAATGGTTCGGAATGGATAAAGAACAATATTACCCCGAAGGTGCTTCGGGGAAAACAGAGCATTCGCTTGCAACCTTGGAGCGGGCGCGCGCCTCGGGACAGATTCTGGAGGCAAAGGCGATCTTGTGCGACAGCAGCCACAATCTGGTGGTGGATCTGGGCGGAATTCGCGGGGTGATCCCGCGGGGCGAGGCGGCGCTGGGCATTCGGGAGGGAACGGTGAAGGATATCGCCATCCTCTCCCGCGTCAATAAGGCAGTCTGCTTCAAGGTCACCGACCTGCTCCGTCGGGATCAGGTCATGCGCAGCACCTGCTGTGACGGAGGAGGGACGGTTCTGTCCGACCCCGTGGTGCTCCTGTCCCGCCGCGCCGCTCAACAGCAGGCACAGGAGGAGCTGCTGGCACGGGTGAGACCCGGCGACGTTCTGGATGCCCGTATCACCCATCTGGAATCCTTCGGTGCCTTTGCGGATATCGGATGCGGCATCGTGGGCTTGATCTCCATCGAGAATATTTCGGTTTCCCGCATTTCCCATCCCGCCGACCGCTTTGTGCGTGATCAGGCGGTAAAGGTTGTGGTGCGGGACGTGGATCGGGAAAAGAATCGGTTCGTCCTGTCCCATAAGGAGCTTTTGGGTACGTGGGAGGAAAACGCCGCGCGGTTTTCCGTAGGGCAGACGGTGGGCGGCATTGTCCGCTCGGTGGAGGAGTATGGGATCTTCGTGGAGCTGGCTCCCAATCTTGCAGGATTGGCGGAATGCCGTGAGAACGTTCGTCCGGGGCAACTTGCCACGGTATACATCAAAAACATCATTCCCGAAAAGATGAAGGTCAAGCTGAACCTTATCGATGCCTTTGACGGAGAGGTGTCCCGCGAACTTCGGTATACGGTTTCCGCACCTCATCTGGACCGTTTTGTGTACTCTCCGCCCTCCTCTTCCCGCCTGATTGAGACAATCTTTACATAAATGTCGCAAATTTTTTCTTGATACGCCGTTTTATTATTGTATAATAGTATATTATAACCGTTCGTCGGCTCGTGACCCGTCTTTCCCGTGAGAGACGGGTGCGGTCGTTGTTTCAAAGGAGGAATCCGTTCTGGATCGTTTGCTCAAGCGCTGTCTGTGGATCGAATTGCTTGCGGGGATCGCCGTGATGATCGTGGGCAGTCTTTTGGGAGGCTCGGTGCTTCCCTCTCTGGGGGCTTGCATGATCTCCCTTGCCGCCTGCTGCTCCGTGCGCGCCCGTTTCAAGGGGGTTGCGTTTTCCGTGGGGCTGGGGGTCATCAGTCTGCTGATCCTTGTTGTTTGCGCCGTAGGCTCCTTTTTCGATATGACAAGTCTTTCGGGGTACGCCAACGATACGTCCCCTCTTTCGGTGCTTTTGGTGTTGTCCGTGATTTTGTTGGGGCAATGCTTTCTGAATTTGCCCATAGAGGACGAGCCCGAGCTGGCGTTTTTGCATCGGGGCATCCGCACGCTTGTGATCTTTACGGGGGCGGGCTTTTTGGGCATTGTATTGACCTATCTGTTGTCTTATGCCATCTATGGCTCTGCCATCAGCAATTATCTGGACGGAACCGTTCTGCAGGACTTTCATTTCGTGGAGGGCGTTGTGACCCTTGCCATGATCCTTACGTCTGTGCGGGAGATCCTGCGGACCTATCTTGGAGCAAAACAACTCACCGAGGGAGAAGAATAACTTATGATGAAAGAGCTTAATATCTGGAAAAACGTCCGCGATCTGGCGTTGCGGTATCTGATGATCTGCGTATTCGTCTTTATGTGCATCGTTATCATCGCCACATCGTCGGATCTTTTGGGCCCCCTGTTCGGCGTCTTCTATTTCATTGCCCTGATTTATTATTTCTGGTTTACCATGAAGACCGAGGGCGGGCTGGACGTGAACCGTGTCAAGATCGGGCAGATGCCCTTCTTCCGCTGGAAGGGTGCGGTCTGCGCTCTGATCCTGGTGATTCCTCTGATGATCGTAAACATCATTCCCAATTTCTTCCCCGATCCCGTCCCCGACGAATACAAGGCGTATTTCACGGGTGAGGTCACGACTCTGGAAAAAGACTCCAACTTCAACGTTTCCCTGCGGGAGCATTCGGGCAAGGAGGGGTATATTTCCGAGATCCGCTTCGGCACCGACGCGGTCATTACCAACATTACCTACGTCACCTCCAAGGGTGTCCGCGTGATCTGCGACGGCAAGGCGTCCGACGCAGGCAAGGTCTACGGTGTTGAGACCGTGAACGAGGCGGGCGAAACCGTAATGGTTTATTATACCGACGACGCAAATCTGACCGACGATCAGATCGCGGCGTTCGAGGAATGCAAAAACGCCGTGGACGATATCAACGACGTTATGGGCAGCTACCCCGGCTGGCAGGTGGCTTTGACGGTGGTCAAGTCGATCTGCGTCATCGCCCTTCAGTATTTCTGCGCCATCTTTGCAGGCGACGCCAACCCCGTGCTCAGCTCGGTGATCTACTGTCTGTGCCTGCTGGTGCTCTGCGTTGCTGCGCAGGTGGGCTACGAAATGGGCTACCGTGAAATTTCTTTCCTTCGCAAGAAGAAGGTCGTCAAGGATTCCAAGGCAGGAGACTCTGTCGTGATCCAGCGGGGCGGCAGATCCGAATTAAGTGAATAAAGCGGAAGTTTCCGTGTTAATAAAAAGGAGATTCGTTATGGAACAGAAAAAATTTCGCATCGGAATCATCGGATGCGGCGGTATTGCAAACGGTAAGCATATGCCTTCTCTGAAGGCGCTGAGCTCCGAATGCGAAATGGTCGCCTTCTGTGACCTGATCATCGGACGCGCCGAAAAGGCAAAAGCAGATTTCGGTACCCCCGATGCAAAGGTTTATACCGATTACCGTGAATTGCTGAAGGACGAGACCATTGACGTTGTTCACGTTTGTACTCCCAACAAGTCCCATGCCCCCATTTCCATCGCCGCTCTGGAGGCAGGAAAGAACGTCATGTGCGAAAAGCCCATGGCAAAAACCGCCGCCGAAGCCAAGCAGATGCTGGAAGCGGCAAAGCGCACGGGTAAGACCCTCACCATCGGTTATCAGAACCGCCAGGCAACGAACATGCAGCTGGTGAAGAAGATGGCGGAGGACGGCGTTTTCGGCAAAATTTATTACGGTAAGGCTTTGGCGCTCCGTCGCCGCGCCGTACCCACGTGGGGCGTTTTCCTCAACGAAGAGGAGCAGGGCGGCGGTCCTCTGATCGATATCGGAACCCATGCGCTTGACCTGACCCTCTGGACCATGAACAACTACGAGGTGGAATCGGTTACGGGTAACGTACATTACGAGCTTCGTGGCAGAGAAAATGCCGCAAACGCTTGGGGTCCCTGGGATCCCGCGAAGTACACGGTGGAGGACTCCGCCTTCGGCTTCATTAAGATGAAGAACGGCGCCACCATCATTCTCGAATCGTCTTGGGCGATCAATCTGGCGGATACCCGCGAGGCACAGTACGTGCTGGCAGGCACTGAGGCGGGCGTGGACTTTGTGGACGGCGTTCGCATCAATGGGGAAGAGTATTCCCGTCTGTACACGAAGAACGTTGATCTGAAGAAGGGCGGCGTCGCCTTCTACGATGGATCCGCGGGAGACAGCCCCGCGCTGGCGGAAGCCCGTCAATGGCTGAAGAGCCTGCGGGAGGGCACCGCTCCCTGCGTTCTTCCCGAGCAGGCGTTGGTGGTTTCTCAGATCCTCGAAGCCATCTACGAATCTTACAAGACCGGAAAAACCATCTATTTTAACTGATTCTCGTGCCGCTCCGCCGCTTCTGCGGCGGGGCGGTTTTTTTGTAAAAAATGGCAGGAAAGAGGGGGAAAATTTCGGAAACAATAAGGGGCGAAAGGAGGCTTTTGCCTTGAAAAAAACGCTTATTACCGTGACTCTTGCGCTGGCGCTTCTCTTTGTCTTTGCCGCGCTTCCCCTTTCCGCACAAACCACCGAATATCAGATCGGTGCGTCGGAGGGTGGGCTTCTCACCGACGGACGGATCGCCGATGCCTTCCGCTCCGCTGCAGATCGGTTTTCCGAGTGGATGTACGAGGGGGTTCCCTCGGGCTACGTGACCCAGCGGGACGGCTATTATTGGCAGCCCTATTCCGATCCCGATAACAACGGTGCCGCTATTTTCGTTGGGTCGGACTACACGCCCTACGTGATGCGGGGACCCATCTATGAGGGGCTGGAATCGTTGGGCGGACTTGGAACCTTGGGACATCCCCAATCCGACGCCTATCAGGTCAACGGAACCTGGTATCAGAACTTTAAGAACGGCTACGCCACCGTGGGCGACGACGGAAGGGTGTCTTTCGTGCGCGGCTCCCGCGTGGGAACCGACGGGACTGCCACCGACCTGCCCGCTTCCGATTCCTCCGCTACTACGGACAGCATGACCGATACGGTGACCGACGCCACCACCAACCTGACCGATTCGTCCACCGATAAGGTCTCGTCGCCCTCCCAAATGATCTCCGACGTCGTATCCGACGTGGAAGAAACCGCTCCCATGTGGGGAACGTGGCTGTTCGTGATCATTCTCGTGCTTGCCGTGGTCCTTCTTGCCGTATATTGGTTTATGAAACGTCGATGACCTTCTCTCACCCCCGCAAAGCGTGATCTCTCAGATGAGGTACGTCACGCTTTTCGGGGATTTTTTTACATAAGAAACGGGGTTGGAGGAAGTTTGCAAAAATGTAATAATTTTCCTTCCCGTATGCACTTGAAAAAAAAGAGATATTGTAGTATAATATACAATGGAGTAACTTGTGGAATCTGTGTCCGCAAGGAACGAATCGTCTATTAAATCTTTAGGAGGATATATTCATGAAAGCACAGGAAAAGTCCGCTCAGATCGCTGCTCTTCGGGCTGAGATCGAGCGCAAATCCGCAGTCGGATCCGGACTCTCGGCACGGGAACGGCTGTCGCTTCTCTTTGATGAAGGAACCTTCGTTGAGGTGGGTGCCTTCGTCCGCCAGCGTCCTACGGAATTCGGCTGCTCCGATTCCGCAGAATCGGTGGTGACCGGCTACGGAGCCGTGGACGGCGTTCTTGTTTACGCCTTTGCTCAGGATCCCGCCGTCAATAAGGGCGCCATCAGCGAAATGCACGCCCGCAAGATCAAAAATATCGTTCATATGGCGATGAAGACCGATGCTCCTCTGGTGTCCTTTTTGGACTCCTGCGGAATGAATCTCGGCGAGGGAATGGATGCCCTTGCGGGATACGGTGAAATTCTTTCTCTCTGCAGCGAAATGCAGGGCGAGATCCCTCACGTCTGCGTGGTCAGCGGCGTATGCGCCGGCGCCATGTCCTTCCTTCCCGCCTTTGCCGACTATACGGTGGTTCTGAAAAACGCCGAGCTGTTCCTGTCCGCTCCTTCCGTGGTTCAGGCACGCTACGGAGAAGTTACGGGCGATTCCGCTTCCGCCTACGCATCGGGGCTCGCCTCCGCCGTTTGTGATACCGAAGCCGAAGCCGTCGGTGCCGTGAAGGCATTTTTGAATTTCTTCGGAGCCGTGGAGCCCGCCGACGATGTGAACCGTCTCACCGACGCAATTCCCGCTCTGATTTCTGCCGAAAACTACGACGTCTCCGCCCTCATCGGTCAGATCGCCGACTGCGGTCAGATGGTGGAATTCGCGGGCGGCTACGCCAAGAACATCGTTACGGGTCTGATCCATCTGGACGGCACCCCCTGCGGCGTGGTTGCAAACCAGCCTGCCGAGAAGAACGGTGATCTGGACGCCAAGGCATGCGATAAGGCCGCCAAATTTATCGAATTCTGCGATAGCTACGATATCCCCGTGATCACCCTGGTCGACACCAACGGCTTTGCCGCCGAGGTGGGCGAAAACATTTCCGAAAGCGCCCGTCTGGTTGCCGCTTACGCCTCCTCCGATGCGGTGAAGATCACTCTGATCGTCGGAAAAGCCTACGGTGCGGGCTACCTCTCCATGGGTGCCAAGCACACCGGTGCCGACGTGGTTCTTGCATATCCCACCGCTCAGATCGCCGCCCTTCCCGCCGATACGGGTGCGGTCTTCCTTTGCGGAAAAGAAATTTCCGATTCTGCCGATCCTGTGGCGACCCGTGAAGAACTCATCGCCTCCTACGGTGAGACCATGGCGTCTCCCTTGCAGGCGGCTCAGCGCGGCTACGTGGACGATATTATCGATTACGAAACCACCCGTCAGCTGCTGATCAGCTCTCTGAATCTGTTCCTGCAGGAAGGAGACGGTGTATGATGATGCATCTTCTCGCCTCCTATGCGGTTGAGATCCCCGAGGATCTGAGCGGAAAGCTGGGCTACGGCTTGGGCGTTGCGGCGATCGGTCTTCTGATCGTGTTTGCCGTTCTTGCTGTGATTATGCTGATCATCTCCCTGTTCCGTTTGGTGTTCGGGCGTCCTCGGAAGAAGAAGCTGATTCCCGTTTCCGAATCCGAAGAGCTGATTCCCGCGCCTGCTCCCGTTGTCGCCCCTGTGGCAACGACGAATCAGGAGGAATTGATCGCAGTGTTAGCCGCCGCCGTTGCCGCATACGAGGGCTGCGACGTGGCTTCCTCCCGTTACCGCATTCGCTCCTTCCGTCGAATTCTGTAAATTATCGAAATGATCTTTTGAAAGGAAGATATCGCTATGAAAAAGTATAACATCACCGTAAACGGTACCACCTATGAAGTTTCCGTGGAAGAGGTCGGCGTGGTTGCCTCTGCGCCCGTTGCCGCTCCCGCTCCCGTTGCTGCTGCTCCTGCCGCTGCCGCCGCTCCTGCCAATGCAGAAGGCGTTAAGGCTCCCATGCCCGGCAATATCATGAAGGTCAACGTTAAGGTCGGAGACACCGTGAAGAAGGGCGATACCCTCTGCGTTCTGGAAGCCATGAAGATGGAGAACGATATCAAGGCAAGCCGTGACGGCTCCGTTGCTGCCGTTCACGTGTCTCAGGGTGCAACCGTTAATACGGGCGATCTGTTGGTTTCTCTTTCCTGAGTTCTCGGAAGAGGGTGTAAATCAATATGAATGCAATCTTTGACGTCCTCGCGGATTTTGCTCAAAACTCAGGTTTTGCGGCATTCTTCGAGGCAGGAGGCTGGAAGAATCTGATTATGATCGGGGTCTCCTGCTTCCTGATCTACCTTGCCATCGGGCGCAAGTTTGAGCCTCTGCTCCTGTTGCCCATTGCGTTCGGCATGCTTCTGACCAACCTTCCCTTCGCAAACCTCATGCATATGGAGCTGTTTGACGGAGGAACCTTTGACATCACCGAGGTGATCTCCAAGGGCGGTTTGTTCGACTTCCTGTATCTGGGGGTCAAGCTGGGAATTTATCCTCCCTTGATCTTCCTGGGGGTTGGCGCCATGACCGATTTTTCCCCGCTGATCGCGAATCCCAAGAGCATTCTTTTGGGTGCGGCGGCGCAGTTTGGTATTTTCATCACCTTTATTCTGGCTCTGATTTTCGGATTTGACGCGGCGCAAGCCGCCGCCATCGCCATCATCGGCGGTGCGGACGGTCCCACGGCAATTCTGGTAACCAAGAGCCTTGCTCCCGATCTGCTGGGTCCCATTGCCGTTGCGGCGTATTCCTACATGGCGCTGGTTCCCATCATTCAGCCGCCCATCATGCGGGGACTGACCACCAGAAAAGAGCGCTTGATCCGCATGGAAAACCTCCGTTCGGTTTCCCGTCTGGAACGAATCGTTTTCCCCATTGCCGTTACGATCATCGTAACCCTGCTGATTCCCGATGCGGGTCCTCTGGTCGGTATGCTGATGCTGGGCAATCTGGCAAAGGAATGCGGCGTTGTGGATCGGATCAGCAAAACCGCGCAAAACGAACTGATGAACATTATTACGATCTTCCTCGGCTTGACCGTTGGTGCCACCGCCACGGCGGAGAACTTCCTGAAGTTGGATACTTTGCTGATCATCTGCATGGGTCTCTTTGCCTTTGCCTGTGCTACGGCGGGCGGCGTTCTTCTGGGAAAGGTCATGTGCTTCTTCAGCGGAGGAAAGATCAATCCTCTGATCGGCGCCGCAGGCGTTTCCGCCGTTCCTATGGCGGCACGTGTGGCAAACACCGTCGGACAGGAGGAAGACCCCGGCAACTTCCTGCTCATGCACGCCATGGGTCCCAACGTTGCAGGCGTGATCGGCTCTGCCGTTGCGGCAGGCGTTTTCCTGAATATGTTCGGCAACTGACAGAAAGAAGGGTATGTACGATATGAGTCAAGTTAAAATTACCGAAACCATTCTCCGTGACGCACACCAGTCTCTGGTTGCCACCCGTATGACCACCGAGCAGATGCTCCCCGCTCTGACCCTTTTGGATCAGGTTGGATTCAATGCTCTGGAGGCATGGGGCGGCGCTACCTTCGACTCCTGCATGCGTTTTCTGAACGAGGATCCCTGGCAGAGACTTCGGATCATTCGTGACCACGTGAAAAATACCAAGCTGCAGATGCTTCTGCGCGGTCAGAACATTCTGGGCTATCGCAACTATTCTGATGACGTTGTGGAATACTTCGTTCAGAAGTCGGTTGCCAACGGCATCGACATCATCCGTATCTTCGATGCGCTGAACGATATCCGTAATCTGGAAACTGCCGTGAAGGCAACGCTGAAGGAAGGCGGTCACGTTCAGGCGGCGTTCAGCTATACCCTCAGCCCCGTCCACAATACCGAATCCTTTGTCACCTTCGCAAAGCAGATGGAGGACATGGGTGCTTCTTCCATTTGTATTAAGGATATGGCAGGTCTGTTGGTTCCTTATACCGCATACGATCTGGTCAAGGCTCTGAAGGAGAACGTCAAGATCCCCATCGAGCTTCACACCCACTACACCACCGGTATGGCTTCCATGGTTCTTATGAAGGCAGTGGAGGCAGGTGTCGATATCATCGACACCGCTCTGTCCCCCTTGTCCATGGGCACCTCTCAGCCCTCCACCGAGGTCATGGTCGCCGCCCTGCAGGGCACCGAGTACGATACCGGCTT